>DATIQP010000226.1:0-1648 GCA_035470765.1 Polyangiaceae bacterium
GCGCAAGAAGAACGTCCTCATCGCCCGGAAGAAGCGCGCCGAAGCGCAGAAGGCGATCCAGGACACGATGAGCGGCCTGAAGGATCAGAGCGCCTTCGAGACGTTCGACCGCATGGCGCAGAAGATCGATCAGCTCGAAGCCGAAGCCGAAGCCGGGGAGGAGCTCGCCGAGGAGTACACCGGCGACGTGCTCGCCTCGCAGTTCGCCAAGCTGGAAAAGACCGCGGGCGCCGAGGACGAGCTCGCGGCGCTCAAGCGCAAGATGGGGCTGCTCCCCGCCGAGGCCCCCGCCGCGCCGAAGGAAGAAGTCCAGGCGCGCGTCGAGGCGCCGCCTCCTTCGAAGCGCGCGGCCACGGCGACCGACGAGCTTGCCGCGGCCCTCGAGGAGATGGAAGTCGAGCAGCAAGCAGAGCAGAAGAAGATGGGGCGGTGACCCCGCTGGCCTACGAGGCGAGAGTCCGCAAGCTGTGCAAGTGACCCTCGAGCCGTGATACCCCTGGGAGCCGTGCCCAGCCCCCCGGTCCATGCCGAGGATGTCGACTCGCTGCTCGCTCGGCTGAAGGTCGACTCCGCGAAAGGGTTGAGCGCGGCCGAGGCCGAGGCGCGCCTCGCCCGAGACGGGCGCAACGAGCTGCCGCCCCCACCCAAGCCGAACTGGGTGAAGCGTTTCTTCCTGCAGTTCGCCAACCCCATCGTCGGGACGCTGCTCGTCGCCGCGGTCATCGCGCTCGTCGACGGCGCGCGCAACACGACCGACCCGCTCATGGTGCGCTTCGGCGACGCGACGGCCATCCTGCTCATCGTCGCCCTCAACGCGGTGCTCGGCTTCTACCAGGAGCGCCGCGCCGAGGCTGCGCTCGACGCCTTGCAGAAGATGCAGGTGCCGAACGCCCGCGTCCGCCGCGACGACACGGTCTCCATCGTCCCGGCCACGGAGCTCGTCGCGGGGGACGTCCTCGAGCTCGAGGCCGGCGACGCCGTCCCCGCGGACGCGCGATTGTTGCAGACTGCAAATGTCGCCGCCGAGGAGTCGGCGCTGACGGGCGAGTCGGTGCCCGTCGGCAAGGAGTCCAACGCCATCGTCGCCCAGGACGCTCCCATCGGCGATCGCGCCAACATGGCGTTCTTGGGCACGAGCATCATGCGCGGCCGCGCGCGCGCGGTCGTCGCCGCGACGGGCATCCGCACCGAGCTCGGCAAGATCTCGGCGCTCATTCAGAGCGCGGGGGGCGAGCAGACGCCGCTCGAGGAGAAGCTCGAGGCGTTCGGCAAGAAGATCCTCTGGACGTGCCTCGCGCTCTCGGCGCTGCTCTTCGTGCGCGGCATGATCAAGGGCGACCGGACGTGGAACATGCTGCTGCTCGAGGCGGTCAGCCTCGCGGTGGCGGCGATCCCCGAGGGTCTGCCGGCGATCACGACCATCACGCTCGCGCTCGGCATGCAGCGCATGGCCAAGCGCGGCGCCATCATCCGCAAGCTCGCCGCCGTCGAGACGCTGGGCGCCGCCACGGTCATCTGCTCCGACAAGACCGGCACGCTCACGCAGAACGAGATGACGGTGCGCGAGGTCTTCGCGTCCGGCACGACGTACGACGTGACCGGCATCGGGTACGAGCCGAAGGGCGACATCGTCCAACCCGACGGCACG
>DATIQP010000227.1:0-15826 GCA_035470765.1 Polyangiaceae bacterium
GTGATGAGATCGGTGGCGCTCTTCTGCTGCGCCCAGGCTGCGGTCGGGCATGCCAGGTAGGTCGCGTGCACGGCGGCCGTCATCGCCAGGGGAAGCGCAAAGCGGGCAAAGCGCCTTCGGAACATGGGGTCGAGGGTACCATGAGGCCGTGAAAAAGGACGAATGTGGGGAAGGGGAACGGGGACGGGAACGGGAACGGGGCGCGGGAAAAGCCGGGTAGGATGCGGCGGGTGACCTCGGAGGTTTCCATCCCCGACCTGCTCCACCCGACGCCGATGACGCGCATCGACGTCGAGGCGACGAGGCTCGCCATCGCGCTGGCGTTCGCCAGCGGGGTCTCGGGTGGGCTCTTCGGCGATGCTCTCGAGCGCGCGACGGTCGCCCCGTCCAGCTGGGAGCCCGCCGCGTTCGCGCGCGACCTGTTCGTGCAGAACTTCGTCTCGTTGTGCTTCAAGCCGAAGGTCGGCGGCTCGGACGCCACGCCGGTCACCGCGTACCTCGTGAAGGTGCTCACTCGCCCGCCCCAAGACGCCAGGACGGTCGAGCACCGGCGAGCGATCATGACCGAGCTGATGGAGTCGCCCGAGATGCGCTCGCAGCTCGAGAAGCTCTACGCATCGCTCTGCCGCTTCCGCACGCTGCTCGAGGGCGCGACGGGCCTCGGCCGCTACGACGCCAACCGCCGCCAGCTCGATCTGCTCGGCGCGATCAAGGAGATCGTCGACGGTATGG
Organism: Polyangiaceae bacterium; assembly: GCA_035470765.1. Classification (GTDB taxonomy): domain Bacteria; phylum Myxococcota_A; class Polyangia; order Polyangiales; family Polyangiaceae; genus DASXHD01. The sequence goes on from DATIQP010000227.1 coordinate 733, forward strand.
CCGAGGGCTTCCGCGAGGCGCGCTCGGGTCTCTCGGCGCTGGCCGCGTTCGGCCAGCGCGTGCGGCAAGGCGAGCCGTACGCGTCGCTCGCCGACCTGCTCCGCTACGACGAGAAGCTCGCGACGCTGGACCTCAAGGTGAGCGTGGGCGCCGACGGGCAGATCCGCGGTTTCCAGCTGCTCTCCGTCGAAGAGAACCGCGAGAACCCCTTCGTGAGCTCGCCCGTGCGCCGCTGGCTCGCCAAGCTCGAGCTCTTCCTGCGCGGCTTCCGCTTCAGCGACGGCGAGATCATGGCGCGCCTCATCGACGCCGTCTTTGCGGGGATCGAGGGCGAGGTCGCCAAGCTCGTGCAGCTCTTCGGCGACGTCGAATTCTACCTTGGCGCGCTCGCCTTCCGCGACCAGGCGCTCGGAGCCGGCCTCGCCGTCTGCATGCCGAAGCTCGTGGCGCCGGAGCAGCCGCGCGTGCTCCACGGCCTGTTCAATCCGCTGCTGCTCGCCCACGGCGTCAAGCCCATCCCCTGCGACATCGACACCGATCGCCACGACACCACGCTGCTTTTGACCGGCCCCAACTCGGGCGGCAAGACGCGCCTCCTCCAGAGCGTCGGTCTCGCCCAGCTGCTGGCGCAGTCCGGCCTCTTCGTCGCCGCCCGCGAGGCGACGCTCTCCCTCGCGCCGTCGCTCGTCGTGTCCCTCATCCAGGAGACCACGGCCGATCAGGCCGAGGGCCGCCTCGGCATGGAGCTCATGCGCATCCGCGTGCTCTTCGAGAGCCTGCCGCCGGGGGCCATGGTCATCCTCGACGAGCTCTGCTCGGGGACCAACCCCTCCGAGGGGGAGGAGATCGCGGAGCTCGTCATCCGTACGCTGACGCGCCTGCGGCCCCAGGCCTTCATCACGACCCACTTCCTCACGTTCGCGGCGCGCCTCGAGAAGGAGGCCCAGATCCCCGACCTGCGCTTCTTGCAGGTCGTCCTCGGTCCGAGCCACGAGCCGACGTACCAGTTCGCGCCGGGCGTCGCGACGACGTCGCTCGCGGGCCACGCCGCCGCGCGCCTCGGCGTGACGGGCGAGCAGCTCCTCGGCCTCGTCGATCGGAACATCGCCGCGGCGAAGGCGCGCCCCGGCGAGAGGGGCCGATGAGGACCCTGCTGACCAACTCCAGGATGGCGCCCGAGCTCGCCGCGCGCATCGAGGCGAGCGTGCGCGGCAGTAAGCCGGGCGACGCGGCCTCCGCGGCGCGCAGCACGGCGCTCGTGCGCCTCGTCGTGCTCCTCGCGGTCGTGGCGGTCGGGGCGGCGCTCGTGGTCGGCCGGCGCGAGGAGAAGCTGAGAGCGGAGCAGGACCGCGCCGCGCTGCTCGCGTCGTTCCGCGCGGAGCGGGCGTCGATCACCGAACGAGACGAGCAAGCTCTACCGAGGGCCGAGTCACTCCTGCTGCGCGAGGCCGGCCCGTACGAGGGCGACGTCGTCGCCGAGGCCCTCGAGAAGCCCGCGGCGCTCGACGCGCTCCTGTCCGAGCCTACGGTCTACGTCCACGGGCCCATCGACGGCTTCGCGCGATCCTCGCGGATCGCGAGCACGGCGGGCGACTCGACGAAGGACGCGTTCTTGCTCTGCCTCGTCGATCCGCCCTCGTCGCGATCGGAGCCCGCGGTGCTGCCCAAGGTGCGAGCCGCTTACGCCGGCACGGGTCTCGAGGCGCGCACGCCCAACGTGCGCCGCCTGCACGACGCCGAGGCCGGCGCGCGCCTGTTGTCCCGCTCGTTCGAGGAGCGGATCCAGCTCGCCCAGGGCGCGCGCGAGCTCGCGGTGCTGCGCGCCGAGCTCGACCCCGACCTGCTCGGGCGGGCGAAGGCCGCCATGAAGGCCAAGACGCTCGTCGCCGTCATGGACGAGCCCGGGAGCGCCAGCGCCCCCGCCGAGCTCGACGGCGAGCGCCCCCACGAAGCGCGCGTGATCGTCCTCGGCCTCGCCGGCGGCACCGCGCTGCTCCGGCGGCGCGCGCCGGTCGACCCTGGAGCGTGGTCGGCCAAGGCTCGGTCCCAATACGCGAGCGGGCTCGATCAGTGCGCGCTCGCCTTCGACGTGCGGCAGTCGCTCCACTAGGTGCGTGTGCTGCATAGCACACGCACACAGCCTCGGACGAGCCTCGGCTAGTCGGCGTTTCTCGTCGCCGTCGCTTCGCGACGGACTCCCGGCGTCCGGTGCTGCTAGGCTCGGACCGAATGCGCAGCGTGCTCGACGAGGTCGACTTCGGCTCCCGCCTCGTCTTCTTCGCGGTCGTGCCGTTCGTGGTCCTGCTGCTGGCCGCGCTCTTCCCCGTCGGCATGACCATCGCGAACCTCGGCGTGTGCGTTCTCGCGGTCGTCTTCGCCGATGTCCTCAGGCGCGCGTCGCGGCGCTGGCCGGCGCTCGAGCGCGTGATCGGCGGGGCGATGGGGTTCGAGCAGTACTACCGGCTCCACCCGCCCAAACCGTTTGCATATTACATCTTCTTTCCGCTGCTCTTCCCGTACTGGCTGGCGGTCGATCACGCCCGCCGCGAGTTCTTGCTGTACAAGGCCGTCAACATCGCCACCTTCGTCTTCGTCCTCCTCGGCGCGGGCTATCAGTACTTCGCCTACTACCGGCCCGAGCTCGGCGTCTTCGAATGCCTGCGGATCATGGCGTACACGCTGCTGGTCGAGCTCCTCCTCGTGATGGTCATGCTCATGCCCCTCGCGACGTCGATCGTTCGCTACCGGCTCGCGGGCCAGCGGCGGCGCCTCGTCGCGCTGCTGGCGGTCGGCGGCCTCTCCACGAGCATCGCCCTCGGCACCCTGGTCGCGCGGCGTGATCCCGTCGTGTCGTGGGCTGCGCGCGAGCGGCTGATCACGCGCACGCAGGCGAACAAAATCGGCGCGCGCCGCTCCCAGCACGCTGCGGCCAAGGCGGCGTGGGGTGCCATCGCCGCGCATCGCGACGACGTCGACACCGACGGCAAGGTCCTCGGCGAGCCGATCGACAAGGCGCGCGTCGCCCTGGGGAAGTTCTACAAGGACGACGAAGCGCAGGCCTTCGACGTGTGGCTCACGCGCAGCAAGAAGAGCGAGCTCCTGGTGCTCTACGTCGAGGCGAAAAGCGCGCGCAGACCGGCGATCTTCCTCGCGGTCGATCGCGCCGGCCACGAGGTCCGCGATCCGAGGAAGCTCCCGAAGGGCGCGCTCGACGCGATGAAGCTCGCCGCCGACGGGCTCGTGCTGGATCTCTGAGTGACCTAAAACGTGCCGGCGAACCCCGCCGAAGCGCCGCCCGGCAGCGGGTAGAGCATCGGGTGGAGGTCGGCCGAAGGAGCCTTCTTCTTCTCGCCCGGCTCGTTGGGGTAGTCGGGGGACATACCCCTCGTGAGCAGCCAGCTCGTCGTGAGGCCGGCCGCGATCCCGAGGCCCGCGATGCCGAGCGAGGCGTTGGCGTCCAGGCCGTTCGAGCCCGTGCTCGCGATGGCCGCGTAGACGCCGAACGTCGTCAGGCCGCCCACGACGCCGCCGAGATCCAGCAGGCGAACGCGCGAGATCGAAGGCGAAACGGGGCCCGCGGTGAAGATACCTCCGACGATGCCCGCGTTGTACCCGGCGAGGCCGAAGACCGCGACGTCCTCCTTGAGCGTGTTCGCTCCGATCGCGCCCGCGACGCAGGCGACGAGACCGCCGCTCCAGAGCCCCATCGAGCTCACCCAAGAAGCGCGGCCCGGAGTCATGGGGAGGACTCCGCCGAGCACGCCGCCGAGCACGCCGCCGAGCGTCGTCGTCGCCATGCCGATGCCGACGTACGCCTTGCCGCTCCAGGGCGTGGGGCTGCTGCTGTCGTGGGCGAGTTGCCAGAAGTCGAAGATGAGCGCCTCGCCCAGGCCGAGGAACGTGCCCGAGACGACCGCTTGCGCCTGACCGTAGTGGATGCGCCCGAACGTGTCGGCGAGCGCGACGCCGCCGATTCCGGCTCCGGCGCCCACGATGGCGGGGATCACGAAGGCGACGGCGCTCGACCCGTCCAGCATCGTGGCCATCGAGAGGCCGAGGCCCGCGCCGTAAATCGCGCCCCAGATGTAGAGCGAGACGAGCTCGTCGACCGTGCGACGGCCGACGGCCTTGCTCGAGAAGTCCGACTCGCCCAGCGCCTGGCGCTGGACGAAGACGAGGTCGCGCTTCTGCCAGTAGCGCGCGACCTCACCGAGCTCCTTCGCCGCGCGTGCGTCCTCGGGCGTGGGCGCGGCGCCGACGAGCGCCTCGAAGGAGCTCGCGGCCTTCTCCCACTCTCCATCGAGCAACGCTTGCCGCGCCGTCGCGTAGAGCTCGGGCCAGTGCTGCGTCTCCGGGGAAGGCAGGGTGACCGGAGGCGGCGTCGTCGCTGCGGGGGGAGGCGCCGTCGTCGCGGGCGGACTCGCGGGACCCGCGCCCGTATCCGGCTGCGCGCGGGCATCGACGGAGAGACCCACCACGAGCGCAAAGGCGCCCGCAACGCCAAGCCGGCCGAGCATGCTCACGAAGTTATCAGCGCGCTCACGCGGCGCGCCACTTCTTTGCGGGCTCGAAGTAGACGCGTCGAGCCGCTTGCGAGACGAGCATCTGGCGGCGCCGCGCCATCGAGCGGGGGATGCGCTCGCCCTTGCCGAGCACGATCGCCGTCAGGCGGCCGCCGTAGACGCAGCCCGTGTCGAGGCCCGTCGCCCACGGATGGACCTGCAGACCGGCGAGCGCGTTGTGGCCGAAGACGACCTGCGGAGGCCCCGCGTAGAGCGACGCCCACGGGATGCCGTGCGCCTGCACCTTCTTCTTGCCCAGCACGTCGCCGCGCACGCCGCACGTGCGAATGTGCATCAGCGTGTGCGGGCTCTGCTCCTCCATCGGCACGCCAGGCAGCACGCCGGCGTGCACGACGCGAGCGCCGTGCTCCGGCAGGTCGTACCAGAGCGGAGAGGTCTCGAGCAGCGTCCAGTCGACGTCGCGCATCGCCCGCGCGACGTCGAGGTGCGTACGGCCGAGCGCCAGCTCTTCGCCCGTGCGTTGCGCGCGCCGCCAGTCGAGCAGCTTCTGCTCGTGGTTGCCCCGGACGATGATGGCGCCGGTGCGCCGCGCGACGTCGAGCACGCCGAGTGAGTCGGGACCGCGCGCGACGAGATCGCCGACGAAGACGAGCTGGTCGCCGCTGCCGAAACCGATGCGGTCGAGCAAAGCCTCGAGCTCCGCCCGGCACCCGTGCACGTCGCCGACGATCACGGTCCGCGCCTTCACCTGCTCCGCCGTGGTCGCGGTGCGCATCTCGGAAATAGAGAATGCCTGCTCACGCGACCGGTGCCAACCTCAGATTACGGTTCATCTGTCCAGGATGTGGAGAACTGAGCCAAACCACTAGAATCATTGATGTAATATTTTAGGGCGAGCTCGCGGCAGGGCGGCACGGAGCTTGGAAGAGTAGGGGGCGTGACCGCCGAGGGGCGGAGGGCAGGACAATTCCCGGCCGCCCTTCTCTTCGCTCCTCGGCGGTGATGTTTTTGTGGCCCCCCCTGCGTCGGCTTCGGCGGCGTGCTCGCGCCGCCATGCGACGTCCCCCACACACGAGCGGCGCTGCGCGCGTCCGCCTGCAGGCGACGCTCCCCCTGTACGTGTTGCTTGTCTGCTCCGCGATAGCGCACGTCACCCTCGCAGACAGCGGGGGGGGATTGGCTCACCTGATGAGTGCTACATCGACCAGATGCCGTATCGAGACCTTCCTCCTTCCGACCTAGAGCCGAAGGAGATCATCGAGCGCGTCCGCGATGCTGGCGGAGACGCGATGGCTGTCGAACGCCTCCGGTTGCAGCTCATCGACGGCGATGATGATCGCAGCGAGCTACGCGAGGCGTTGGCGCTCGCGCTGCTCAAGGACTTCGGTCCGGTCGATCGACACCTGCTTCGGGCGCTGACGGAGATCGAAACGCTGCGGGCGCAGAGCGAAGGTGGATGCGGAGACGCCCTCTATGCCCTCTGCTTCATGTTGTACTGGCTCGGCAACGAGGACGACGAGGCCCTCATCTGGGAGGCGAAGTACTCCAACATGGACACAGGGTCCATGATCGACCCGCACATGCTCACGATGCGCAAGATCGGGAAGCTCGAGTCGATCGACCGCGAGAAGTATCCGCGTCTGTACAAGACGGTCCAAGAAGGAATGCAAAGACCGGACTACGAGAGTGATGAAGCCCTTCGCGAAGACGTTCTCGGATACTTTGGGCTCGACTGAGTTCCGTCATCCCCCCCGGCACCTGCGAGGGTGTCGCGCGTGACGCGGGGCAGGTGACGTGGGGGGGACGCGCGCGCGCAGGGCTCACGCGCAGCGCCGCCGAGGGCGCCGCGGTTGACTCGGGGCGGCGCGAGCATGAGCCCGAGCACGCGCGAGGGGGGGCACCTATTCGATCTTCGCTCGCTTCGGGATCACGACGAGCCCGTTCTCCGTCACGAAGAACCTCCGTCGGTCCGCCTCGCGGTCATACCCGATCACGGTCTGCGGCGGGATCTCCACGTCCTTGTCGATGATCGCGCGACGGATGCGCGCGTGCCGGCCGATGCGCACGCCGTCGAAGAGCACGCTCTCCTCCACCTCGCTGAACGAGTTGATGCGGCAGCCGAGGCCGAGCACGCAGCGGTGCAGGCGACCGCCCGAGATGATGCAGCCGTGCGGCACCATCGAGTCGGTCGCGATGCCCATGCGCGCCTGCGCCTCCTCGCGGAAGACGAACTTCGCCGGCGGGTCGTGGGTCATGCCGGTGCGGAGCGGCCAGCGCATGTTGTAGAGGTTGAAGAGCGGCTGGATGGCGATGAGGTCCATCTGCGCCTCCCAGTAGGCGTCGATGGTCCCGATGTCGCGCCAGTAGCCGCGGTTGTACGGATCCTCGCCGGGCACGACGTTGGTCGCGAAGTCGTAGGCGTAGCAAGGGATGCCGTCCTTCACGAGCTTTGGCAGGATGTCGTGGCCGAAGTCGTGCGAGCTGTCCTCTCGGCCCGCGTCGTCGCCGATGGCCTTGAGGATGGTCTCCGTGCGAAAGACGTAGTTGCCCATCGACGCGAGGCACATCTCGGGGTTGCCCGGCATCGTGGGCGGATCTTTGACCTTCTCGTGGAAGGCGATGATGCGGCCCTCGGAGTCGGTCTCGATGACGCCGAAGTCGCTCGCGGTCTTCTTCGGCACCGGGATGGCGGCGATGGTCGCCTCGCCACCCTTGCGCTGGTGGAAGTCGATCATCTGGCGGACGTCCATCTTGTAGACATGGTCGCCGCCGAAGATGCAGAGCATCTCGGGCTTCTCGTCGGTGACGACGTGCTGGCACTGGTAGACGGCGTCGGCCGAGCCGCGGAACCACGACTTGCCGGTGCGCTGCTGCGCGGGGATGGCCTCGATGAAGTTGTCGAGGATGGGCGAGAGGCGCCAGACCCGCGCGATGTGCTCCTCGAGCGACGCGCTCTTGTACTGCGTCAGGACCTTGATGCGCGTCAGGCCGGAGTTGACGAAGTTCGACAGGACGATGTCGATGATGCGGTAGCGCCCGCCGAACGGTACCGCCGGCTTGGCGCGGTCGAGCGTGAGCGGGAACAGGCGCTTGCCCTCTCCTCCGGCGAGGATCATGACGAGCATCTGCGTGGGCTCGAAGGAGGCCGCCATCGGGAAGTGCGATGGTAGCCAATCCGGAGCCGTGGGCACAAATCGGCGTAGGACGGCCGAAATCGGCGGCTCGCTCGGACCCCGGAGACGGGTGCTACAATGGCGTCGTGGCTCGGCCGATCGCGCTCGTTCCGAAGGAAGTCAGCCGCGACGTGCCCGCGCCGCGGCCCGCGGACGCCCTCGAGGTGCTCGACACGGCGGCCCGCAAGGGCAGGGAGGGGATCGCGGGGGTGATGGCGACGGTGCTGGCCCGCGAGGGGTCGGCGCCGGCGACGCCGGGGCAAAAGTTGTATCTTGCAATCGACGGGACGTGCGTCGGGACCGTGGGCGGCGGAGCGGTGGAGCGCGAGGTGCTCGCCACGCTCGTCCAGGCCGCTCGCGCGCTCGAGGCCGGAGGCGATCCGGAGAAGACGTTCGCGACGCGCAGCTTCGCCCTCGGCGCGGAGCTCGGCATGTGCTGCGGCGGGCGCGTCGAGGTGGCGATCGAGGCCGTGGCGTCGCTCGTCCCGTGCCTCGTCGTGGGAGGCGGGCACGTGGCGACGGCGGTCGCCCCGCTGCTCGCGCGCGTCGGCTTCGCCGTGACCGTCGTCGATCCGCGCGAGGCGTGGGGCGCGGAAGGGCGCATCCCGGGCGTGCGCAGCGTCGTGGGCGACTTCGACGACGTGGGCCGCGAGCTGCCGAAGAGCTCCGCGGTCCTCGTGATGACCCACGACCACGCGCTGGACCAGCAGGCGATCGAGTGGGCGCTCAAGCGAGGCTTCGCGTACGTCGGCGGCATCGGCAGCCGCGCGAAGGCCAAGCGGACGAGCGACAGGCTCGAGGCGAAGGGCTTCTCGAAGGAGGACCGCGAGCGCGTTCGGATGCCGATCGGCGTCCACGTCGGCGCCCGCCTCCCCGAGGAGATCGCAGTCGCGATCGCGGCCGAGATGGTGAGCTGGCGACGCGGCGCCACGCCGTGACGAGCGACACCAAGGGCAAGACCATGCTCGAGCCCGGTCGCAAGCTCGGCCGCTACCGCGTCGAGGAGCAGCTCGGCGCCGGCGGGATGGGCGAGGTGTACCGAGCGTGGGACTCGGTCCTGCGCCGATGGGTCGCGCTCAAGGTCGTCGCGCAGGGCGACGGGTCCGGGCTCGCGGAGCGGCTCGTGAACGAGGCGCGGGCGGCGGCGTCGCTCCGCCACCCGAACATCGTGTCGGTCTACGACGTGGGCGAAGAGGACGGCTACGCCTTCGTGAGCATGGACCTCGTCGACGGGCGCCCGCTCCGAGACTACGTCGGCGACGGCTCGGTGCCGCACGACAAGCAGCTTGCCTGGCTGCTGCAGATCGCGAGCGCCCTGCGTGCCGCGCACAAGGCCGGGCTCGTGCACCGCGACATGAAGCCCGACAACGTGATGATCACGGTCGACGGCGAGGTGCGCGTGCTCGACTTCGGTCTCGCCAAGACGTTCGCGGTCGACGTGGACGCGCCCACGGCCCACGAGGACGCCCGAGGCCCGGCGTCGAGCTTCCTCACCGGCCAGGGCCGCGTGATCGGTACGCCCGCCTACATGGCGCCCGAGCAGCTCGCGGGCGGTCCCGCCTCGCCGCTATGGGACGAGTACGCGTGGGGGGTGCTCGCGTGCGAGCTGCTCACCGGCAAGCACCCGCGCCTCGCGGGCCTGATCTCCGTGAGCGGCTGGGTCAAGCCCGACTCGATGCCGAGCGTCTCGGACCCGATCGCGCAGATCGTCGCCCGGGCGATGGCGCCGTCACCCGATCAGAGGTTCCCGTCGATGGACGCGATCGTCGCGGCCCTCGGCGGCCCGGTGTCCGGCGCCGCGCTCGCTCCCGGCGCGACGACCAACCCGCCGCCGAAAGCCCCGTCGACGGCGTCCGCGGCGATGAATGTGCAGATAGGGGACACGCTACCCGTGCCCGTTCATCCCAACGCGCCCGTCCAGCGGAGCTCTCCCCGGTACGCGCTGTGGATCGTCGCCGCGGCGAGCCTGGTATCCGCCGCCGGTCTCGCGGCGTGGCGACTGCGCACCGCTCCGCCGGCCATCGCGACGGTCCCTCCGGCGCCAGCGTCCGCGCCCGCGCCTCCGCCCGTGTTGTCCACCGCCGCGCTCGGCGCGCTCGTCTCTGCGCCGGGCGCCAGCGCGAGCACGCCCTCTTCCGCCGCGCCCGTCACGAGCGTCCGACCGCTTGCGCCCGTCGCGAAGGCGATCGTCGCACCGCCGGCGCCGCGCAAGCTCTCCGTCAAGCTGTCGGGCGGCGACTCGCTGCAGTACGATCACGCGACCGTGGAGCGTTTCGTGGCCCCGCTCCGCCCCCTCGTGCAGGCGTGCCTCGAGCAGCACCCGCCGGCCAAGCTCCCCGCCGCGCTCGCCATCGATCTCGAGCTGTGGAACCTCGGCGACGCGATGGGCAAGGTGAGGGACGCGCGCGTCAACGAGACGCCAGCGCTCGCGGGCTGCCTGCGGGACGCGTTCATGCCGCTGTCGTTCGGCCCGCCCAAGTCCGCCGCGATGCCTCCGGGCGCCGTGTTCGTCCGCGTGCAGGTGGACGACCGTAATTGACGGCGGCCGAGAGAGGCTTGCCTGTACAATCCGCGCTCGCCATCGCGGCGCAAGCCGCGGAGCAGGTAACCGTGTTCTGGACGTTAGTCTCCACCTTCGAGGTCGTCTACCTGGCGGCGCTCTGCATCGTCATCGTGCTCGAGAAGCGGAGCCCGGCCGCTACGCTCGCGTGGATCCTCGGCCTGTCGCTCTTGCCCTGGGTGGGCCTCGTCTTCTACTTCTTTTTCGGCCCGCGCCGCCTGACGCGCAAGCGCATGCGCCACAGCCGCTCGAGCGCGCAGGTGCGCAAGGAGCTCGCCGCCGAGCGCGCGAGGGACCCGGGGCAGCTCGTCGTGCCGATCCGCGTGCAGCTCGCGACGCTGGCGATGCGCTCGAGCGGCGCGGTGGTCTCGACGGCGCGCGACATCGAGGTGCTCGGCAGCGGCAAGTCGTGCTTCGACGCGATCGAACAGGCCATCCGCGCGGCCAGGCACCACGTCCACCTCGAGTACTACATCTTCGAGGAGGACAGGACCGGCGCGCGCATCCGCGACGCGCTCGTCGAGCGGGCGAAGGCCGGCGTGCCCGTGCGGCTGCTCGTCGACGACGTGGGGACTACGCTCTCGCGCCGGTTCTTGCGGCCGCTGCGCGAGGCCGGCGTCGGCTTCTCCTCCTTCAATCCGATCCTCCTCCCCAGCCTGGTGCCGCGAATCAACCTTCGAAACCACCGCAAGATCGTCATCGTCGATGGGCGCGTGGGCTTCCTCGGCGGCATCAACATCGGCGACGAGTACGACGAGTCCATCAGCAAGCGCGAGGCCTTTCGCGACACGCACCTGCGCATCGAGGGCGAGGCCGTCCGCGAGCTGCAGCTCACGTTCCTGGAGGACTGGCACTTCTCGACGAGCGAGCTGATCCGCGACAAGGGTCTGTTCCCTCCGCGCAGCGACGACGAGCACGACGTCGTCGTGGTCGTACCGTCGGGGCCCGATCAGGAGTGGGAGTCGATCAAACAGGTCTACTTCACCGCGATCACGCAGGCCGACGAGCAGATCCAGCTGACCACGCCGTACTTCGTCCCGGATGATCCGATGCGCTTCGCCCTGGCGGCGGCGGCGCTCCGCGGCGCGAAGGTCGAGCTCATCGTCCCCCGGCGCAGCGACTCGCGCATCGTCACCGCGGCGTCGCGATCGTACTTCGACGAGCTGCTCCGCGCGGGCGTGCAGGTGTACGAGTACCCGAAGATGGTCCACGCCAAGACGATGGTCGTCGATCGCAAGATCGCCCTCGTCGGCAGCGCCAACCTGGACAACCGCAGCTTCCGGCTCAACTTCGAGATCAGCGCGGTCTTCTACAACGAGCGCGCGGTCGCCGAGCTCGGCCGCCTGTTCGAGCAGGACAAGCACAAGTGCCGCCACATCACCCTCAAGTCGCGCTCGCGCATGCCGTTCCAGTCGCGGCTGGCGGAGGCGAGCGCGAGGCTGCTCTCGCCGCTCTTGTGAACGTCACCGGTGCAGCACGAGGGCCCGGTAAAAGAGCATCGCGCTCGTCCCCATCGCGACGAGCACGAACAGCAGCAGCAAGAACACGAGCGCGCGGCTGGTCCTCGGGGCGGCTCGCATCGGCGCGGGCACCGGGAGAGGCGCGGCGACGGGCGGCGGCGGAGCGACCTGCGGAGGCGGGGTGACGGGGGGAGCCGAGGGCGCGACGGCGGGCGGGGCGGCCGGCGCGATCTGCGGGGGTTGCTGGGGAACGGGACCCGCGCTTGCCTGCAGCGGCAGCGTCCCCGAGAACGGTCGGCCCGCGGGCGCCGGCGCCTGGGGCTGCGCCAGGGGCAACGTCCGACCCAATGGCGCCTGGCCCTGCGGCGCTTGCCCCTCCGCGGGCTTCTGGGCGAGGTACTCGCGCACCGCCGTCGGGAGCGACTCCGGCATCCCTACGGTCTGCGCGAAATTTGGGGCCGCGGGGTTGGGGCGCGTGACCGCCTGGCTCACCCTCGGCGGCTCGGCCGCCGCTCGCCGCAGCTCGGCCCACAACGCGTTCATGTCCGGGTAGCGGTCGGAGGTGCGGTACGCGAGAGCGCACGCGAGAACGCTCTCGACGGCGTCGCTCACCCCCGCGCCCCGCGCGCGCGGCGTCGGCGCGGGGCCGCGCTTGGCGAGCTGCACCATGAGGTCGGCGAGCGTGGCGGCGTCGCGGGCACGCCGGTCGGTCAGCGCCTCGACGAGGACGAGCGCGAACGCGTAGACGTCCGTCCACGGGCCGATCGTGCCGGCGCGCGCCTCGAGCTGCTCGGGGGCGGCGTATTGCGGCGAGACCACCGCCATGTTCCCGAGGGTCGCGGTGCTCTCGAGCCCTCCCATCGCCTCGGGGCTCAGCACCTTTGCCATGCCGAAGTCGAGCACCTTCATGCGAACGCCCTCGCGGCGCGCGTGCAAGAAGAGGTTGCCCGGCTTGACGTCGCGGTGGACGACGCCCTGGGAGTGCGCGTAGCCGATGGCCAGCGCCGCCGGCTCGAACATCGTCATCACCTCGGCGAGCGGTCGGCCCTGGAGGTTCTGGGCGCGCCGGCGCTTGAGATCCTTCGCGAGCGAGTCGCCTTCGAGCCACTCGAGCACCATGTACGGCACCGTCGAGCCCCTGGCCGGCGCCACGGTCACGCCGCTCGTCACGCTCCGCGCGATGTCCAGGTTGCCTTGCGAGAGCCGGTACATGATGCGGCTCTCGTCGAAGAAGCGCTGCGTGAAGGAGGAGACGACCGTCGCGTCGCTGCTGTCGACCTGGAGCTTGAGGCACTTGATGGCGATCGGCTCGCGCATCGACAGGTGCTGGCCGCGATACACGACGCTGAAGCCGCCCTCGCCGGCCACCTCGATCGCGTGGAACTGCCCGTCGATGACGTGGCCTCCGAGGCCGAAGAAATCGCTGGGCATCGAGACGGAGAATACCCTCTTTCCCGATCCGCCGCGGCCGAGCGCGGCGTCAGCTCAGCAACCAGAAACGCAGGACCACTCCGCCGGCGAGCAGCACCAGCACGAAGACCACGATCCCGACGACCCACATCATCGCGTTCGACGGCGGAGCCGGCGGCGATGGCGCCGGCGCGAGGGCCATCGGCGGCGTGGCCGGCATCCGAACGGCGGGAACCGAGACGGAAGGCTCGGGGATGTGCGTCCCCGGCGGCGGGGGCACGGCCGGGGGTTGGAAGAGCTGCGACGGGTCCACCGGCACCGTACGGTCGTCGTCCAGCGGGGGAGGTGCCGCCGGCGCCATGCGCGGCATGGCAGCCACATCCTCGGCCTGGGCCGCCGCGCGCAGCTCGCGCCAGAACTGCCCCGCGTCCTTCTGGCGCCGGCTGGCGTCGATCGACAGCGCGCGCGCGAAGACCAGCTCCACCGCCGGAGGTACGTCGGCGCCGAGCGCGCGCGGCGTCCTGCCGAACTTGGGATCGAGCGTCTTGTCGAGGAACACCGCGAGCGTGTCGCCTTGGGCGACGTGCCGACCGACGAGCTGCTCGGTCACGACCAGCGCGAGGGTGTACACGTCCGTGTAAGGCCCGGGCGGCGCGAGCGCCGCGTCGAACTGCTCGGGCGCGGCGTAGGCCGGCGAGAAGATGCGGATGTGGCCGAGCGTCTGCGAGCGCGGCCCGAGCTCGAGGTCGTCGCCGATGACCTTGGCCACGCCGAAATCGAGCACCTTCGCGCGCGTCGTGCCGTCGCGCTGCCTGGCGAGGAAGATGTTGCCCGGGTTGAGGTCGCGGTGAACGACGCCCTGCGCGTGGGCGTAGGCGATGGCGTCGGCCGCGCCGTCCAGGAGGGCGAGCGTCTCGGCGAGCGAGCGGCCGCCGACCGATCGAGCGCGCCGATCCTCGAAGTCGTCCGCGAGCGAGCGTCCTTCGAGCCACTCGAGCACGAGGTACGGCACGAGCGCGCCCGTCGCCGGCGCCGTCGTGGTGCCGCTCGCGATGCAACGGACGACGTTGAGGTTGCCTTGCGAGAGTCGGTAGAGGATGCGGCCCTCGTCGCGGAATCGCTTGACGAAGGATTCTGCGCCGGCGCCCTGGGCTAGCGCGCCGCCGAGCTTCAGACACTTGATCGCGATCGGTTCCTCGAGTCCGAGGTGCGTCCCGCGGTACACCGCGGAGAAACCGCCCTCGCCCGCGAACGCGTCGACGCGGTACTGGCCGTCCAGCACGTGTCCGAGCAGGCCGAAGGGGTCGCTGGTCACGTCTCGCATCATATCTCGTACGGGGATCCTGAGTTGGCCCGGGCCGGCCTCGGGGGCCGAAGGGCCACCCGTCCGCGCTCGCCGAGCCTTGATTTCAGCTGGATCCGCGCCGGCACGCTCGTCGCAAAGGGCGGCTGCGGCCCATCGAGGGCCGACGCGGCGGCGTCAGCCGCCGAGCAGGTAACCACGGAGAATGGTCATGGATCTCGACAAGAAGAAGGCAGTCTACACGATCATCGACAAGGACTCGGCCCAGGGCAACGGCAAGCGCAGCTTCTGGGTGCGGATCGGCGCCGCATTCGTCAACGGCGACGGCTCGTACTCGGTGAAGCTCGACGCGCTCCCGGTCAATGGCACGCTCCACGTGCGCGACTGGCCGACCGACAGCACGAGGCCCGCCCCGGCCCCGCTCGCGCGCACGCTCGAGGCGGACATCCGCGCGGCCACCGCTGCCACGCGCCCGCAAAACGCGGACGTCTTCGCGGGGGTCTGACGTGCTCGTGCCCACGCCGAAAGAGCCGGTGCGCGCGCTCGCGCGCGTGCGCGCGCTGCTCGGACGTCCCATTGCGCGCGCCGGGCTCGCTCTGTGCGGGCTCGTCGTGCTCTCGCTCGTGGGCCGCTTCGCCGCCGCGGGGGGGCAGGCCTCCCCCGCG
>DATIQP010000228.1:0-5023 GCA_035470765.1 Polyangiaceae bacterium
GCGGCCATCTCGCTCTGCTCGGTGCTCGTCTCCATCGTCCTCGGGGCGACCGCCCTCTACCGCGAGCTCGAGCTCAAGACGCTCTTCCCCATCCTGGCGCGACCGCTCCACCGCTACGAGTACCTGCTGGGCAAGTACCTCGGGATCCTCGCGACGCTCGTCGTCTTCGTCGCCATCGACGGGGCGGCGACGCTCGGCGTGCTCGCGCTCGAGGCGGGCGCAAAGCCGGAGCTGGTGCTCGGGGTCGCGGGCGGCTTGCTCGTCGCGCTCGGCGTCGCCCTCTGGCGCGCGGCGCGCGTGCGCGTCTACGCGGTCGTGCCGTGGGCGCTCGTCGCGTTCGCGACGATGGCGATCCTCGCGGCCCCGGCGGGCGCGAACCGCCGCCTCGTAGTCGCCTCGTGCGTGTTGACGGTCTGCGAGAGCGCGGTCATCACGGCCGTCGCCACGCTGTTCTCGTCCTTCTCGTCACCGTTCCTGACGGCGATCTTCACGCTGAGCGTCTTCTTGATCGGGCGCTCGGCGGACACCCTCGCCCACCTCCCGGCGCGGCAGGTCGGCGAGGCCACGAAGGCCGTGGCGGCAGGCCTCGCCCGCGTCATGCCGAACCTCCAGGTCTACGTACCGCAGCGGCCCGTCCTGCTCGGCGAGGTCCCTGATCTGCCCATCTGGCCGTTCGTGGGGAAGGCCGCCGCCCAGGCCGTCGCCTACAGCGGCGCGCTGCTCGCTGCCAGCGCGCTCCTGTTCCGCCGGCGGGATTTCACGTGATCGCGGCGAGGCGTCGTGCTCTCGCCGCGCTCGCCTTCTTGTTCGGCGCCGTCCTCGCCACGTTCCTCCTCGCGGGCGCGCACCAGCACCGCGAGGCCACACGCCGCCTCGACGCCGCGAACGCGGCGTTCGTGAACAAGGACTACGGGCGCGCGGCCGACGAGGCGCACGCCGCAGCGCTGCGCGCCTGGCCCCGCAGCGACGTCCAGCGCGAGGCCTTCGACATGCTCCAGCACACCGCGCGCTCGGCCGGCGCTGCGGGCGACACGGCGACGGCGCTCGTCGCATGGACCGAGATGCGCCAGGCGGCGATCGCCGTGCGCAGCGTCCTGCAGGACACCACCTCGTGGCAGCGCGAGGCCGAGGAGGGCGCCCGCGCGGCGAGCGGAGCCGCCTCGGACCTCCCCGCCGACGACGGTCGCGGAGCCCCGAGCCAGGGTCTGCGGCTCGCGACGGCCGCCGCCGTGCTCCTCGCCGTAGGGGGGGTCGCGCTCACGCGGGTGCGGCGGCGGCCGGCAGCATCGCCCGCTCCTGCTCGCGATGCTCCCGCGCCACGAGCAAGTAGATAGCGGGCACGAAGAAGAGCGTGAACACGGTGCCGATGGCCATTCCGACCACCAGCACCAGACCGATGCTGTTGCGCGCGGCCGCGCCCGGGCCGCTCACGAGCGTCAGCGGGAAGTGGCCGCACACCGTCGCCACGCTCACCATCAGGATCGGACGCAAGCGCGTGCTGGCCGCCGCCTTGACCGCGTCGATCTTGGAATGGCCCGCGCGCTGCAGCTCGTTGGCGAACTGGACGATGAGGATTCCGTTCTTCGAGATCAGGCCCACGAGCGTCACCAGGCCGACCTGCGAGTAGACGTTGAGCGTGGTGGTCCACCGATCGGTGAAGAAGTGGACGTTCGGGTTGGGCATCTTCAGCGCCGTCATCGTCAGCGCACCGAACATCGCCAGCGGCACGGACCCGGCGAGGATGACGAACGGGTCGCGGAAGCTGTTGAACTGGGCCGCGAGCACCAGGAAGATCAAGACGCCCGCCAGCGCGAACAGCGGCAAGAACTTGTTCCCTTCGACGCGCAGCTGGCGCGACTCGCCCGTGTAGTCGACCTTGTATCCGTGCGGCAGAGTCTTGGCGGCCTCGCCCTCGAGGAAGGCGAGCGCCTGATCCAGCGGCCGGATCGCGACCCCGCTGATCGTGACCGAGTTGAGCTGCTGGAAGCGGTTGAGCGAGCGCGGCTCCACGGTGTCGTGCAGGCTCGCGATCGTTCCAAGCTCGACGAGCTGCCCGCTCGGCCCGGTCACGTGGACGTGCTGGAGCTCGTCCGGCGTCAGCCGCGCGAGGCGAGGCAGCTGGGGGATGACCTTGTAGCTCCGCCCGCCCACGTCGAAGCGGTTCACGAAGTCGCCGGAGGTGGTCGCGCCGAGATCGCGGCCGATCGTCCGGAGGTCGATGCCGAGCTGCGCCGCCTTCTCGCGATCGATTTCGATCTCGGTCTGTGGCTGGTCGATCTTCACGTCGATGAGCGGCGGGAAGGCGAACATGCCGCTCTTGGCGGCCGCCTGCTGGATCTGCTGCGCGAAGCCCAGGACCTCCTGCGTGTCGGCCGTCGAGCCGATCACGATCTCGACGGGGTAGCGGCCGCCGCCCGGCAGCGCCGGAGGCAGGATGGCGAACGTCTGGATCGAAGGGATCGTCCCCACCTTGGATTGGACGAGGGGCAGCAGCTGGCGCGCCGTCCGCTGCCGCTCGTCCCAGGGCTTGAGCCCGAGGCCCCAGAACCCGCCGCTGGGCGTATTGACCTGGAACGTGAACCCAGCCTCGGGGAAGCTCATCGCCATGTCGTTGATCGCGCGCGTCGACGGGCCGAGCTGCTCGAGCGTCGAGTTGGAGGGCGTGTCGACCACGCCGAAGACGACGCCCTGGTCCTCGGTGGGCGCCAGCTCCTTGGGCGACTGGACGTACATGAGCACCGCCACCGCGCTCAGGACCCCCCAGGCCACGTAGATCGGCCCGCGCGACCGAAGCGCGCGATCGAGCGCGCGGCCGTAGCCGGCCTTGAGCTTCTCGAGCGCGCGATCGACGAGCCGCGGGAAGCCTCGCTCCCGCACCTGCGCGTGCAGCAGCCTCGAGCTCATCACCGGCGAGAGCGTGAGCGCGACGAAGCCCGAGATCGCCACGGCGCCGGCGAGCGTGAGCGCGAACTCACGGAACAGCGACCCCGTGAGCCCGCCCTGGAAGGCAATGGGCGCGTACACCGCCGCGAGCGTGATGGTCATGGCGATGATGGGCGAGACGAGCTCGCGCGCGCCGACGAGCGCCGCTTCGTACGGGCGCATCCCCTCGCGCAGGTGCCGCTCGATGTTCTCGACGACCACGATCGCGTCGTCGACGACCAGGCCGACGGAGAGCACGATCGCCAGCAGCGTGAGCAGGTTGAGCGTGAAGCCGAAGGCTTGCATCAGGAAGACCGCGCCGACCAGCGACACGGGGATGGCGACGAGGGGCACGAGCACCGAGCGCAGCGAGCCCAAGAACAGGAAGATGACCACGACGACGATCACCAGCGTCTCGGCGAGCGTTCGCTCCACGTCGTGGAGCGCGCTCTGGATGTAGTCGGTCGCGTCGTAGGCGATCTTCGCGTGGATCTCTGGCGGCAGCTCCTTCTGTATCGCCTCGAACTGCGTGCGGCAGCGCCCCACGACGTCGAGCGTGTTGGCGTTCGGGAGCGGCCAGAGCCCCATGAAGACCGCCGTCTGCCCCGTGAAGTGGATGTCGGTGTCGTAGTCCTCGGCGCCGAGCGCCACGTCCGCCACGTCGCCGAGGTGCACCACGGTGTCGCCGCTCTTGCGCACCACCAGATCCTGGAACGCCTTCACGGAGTGGAGATCCGTGTTGGTGGCGAGGTTGACCTCGACCAGCTGCCCTTTCGACTCGCCGACCGCGGCGAGGTAGTTGTTGTTCGCGAGGGCCTGGCGCACCTGCTCGGGGCTGACGCCCCGCGCCGCCATGCGGACGGGCGAGAGCCAGATCCGCATCGCGAACGTGCGCGCTCCGAGGATGTCCGCGCGCTCGACCCCCTCCACCGCCGACAGGCGCGGCTGCACCGCGCGGATCAGGTAGTCGGTGATCTGGTTCTGCTGCAGGACGTCGGACGAAAAGCTCAGGTACGCCGAGGCGAACTGGCTCTCGGCCGACTGGATGTCCACGATCGGGATCTGCGCCTCCGGCGGGAGATCGCCCCGGACGTGATCGATCTTCGAGCTGATCTCGGCGAGCGCGCGGTTCGGATCGTAGTCGAGCCGCAGGCGTGCGTGGATCAACGAGACGCCCTTCTGGCTCTCCGACTGGAGGTAGTCGATGCCGTCGGCTCCCGCGATGGCGCGCTCGAGCGGAGTGGTGATGAAGCCCTTCACGAGCGACGCGCTCGCTCCGACGTAGACGGTCGTCACGTTGATGGTGGCGTTCTGGCTGCGGGGGTACTGGCGTACGTCGATCGTCCGTATCGCGCGGGCCCCGGCGATGAGCACCATCAGATTGAGGACAATCGCGATGATCGGGCGGCGGATGAAGAGATCGGTCAGCTTCACGACTCACTCTTCGCGCGGAGTGGGCGTCAGGCTCGCGGAGGGCGCCAGGGCGTTGTTCACGATGACGGGCGTCTCGCCGTGGAGCTTGAACGCGCCCGTGCTCACCACCGACTCCCCCGCCGAGAGGCCGGAGAGGATCACCACGAAGTCGCCGCGGCGTTCCCCCGCGCCGATGAAGCGCTGCTTCGCCACGAGCCCGGTGTCTCGCTTCTCGATCACGAAGACCGAGTCGCCGTACGGCGCGTACATGATCGCCGTGGCGGGGATGACGAGCGCGGACTTCTTCTCGGGGGCGACCACCGCGACCCTGCCGAACATCCCCGGCCGCAAGAACCCGTCGTCGTTCGCGAGGGTCGCGCGGACGTGAACGTTGCGCGTCGCCTCGTCCACCTCGGGGTTGATCGTCGTGACCTGGCCAGCCCACTCGCGCTGCGGTGCCACGTCGACCTTCAGCCGCGCGCGCTGCCCGACGACGAGCTGCGCGAGCGCGTCCTGCGGCAAGTAGAAGTCCGCGTAGATGGGGCTGACCGACTGGAGCGAGGCGATCGGCGTGCCCGGCGCGACGAGCTGGCCGAGCTCGATCTCTCGGATGGCGATCCGCCCGTCGTACGGCGCCCGGATCGTCTTCTTCGCGATCGTCGCGCGCAGGCTCGCCACCGCGGAGGCG
>DATIQP010000229.1:0-12391 GCA_035470765.1 Polyangiaceae bacterium
CGCATCAGCGGCAACGTCTTCTTCGACTGCGGCAGCGCGTTCGAGGACCTCCGCACGACGACGTTCTTGCCCGCCGTCGGCGCCGAGGTCTGGGTCGACACCACGCTCGGCTACTTCGCGCCGTTCGACTTCCGCGTCGGCTACGCGCGCGGCCTCGGCCCCTCGGGGATCGACAAGGTGTACTTCGTCGCGGCCGTGCCCTTCTGAGTCCTTCGAGGGAAAAGGACGAACAGGAACAGGGAACGGGAATTCGAACGGGGAACGGCGCCCTCCCGTTCCATTCCCATTCCCTGTTCCCATTCCCTGCTCCCCGTTCGTCCTTTTCTTCTCCGAAAACTGGGCCCAAATGGGTGCCCTGCGTAGCCTCTGGCCCCATGCGTACGCTGCTTCTGTGTCTCGTGATCGCGACCGGGTGCATGATGCCGCCGACCGGCGCGGCGCTCATCCAGCAGACGGCGCAGGAGTTCAACTTCGACACGCGCTTCGGGCGCATGGAGATGGCCGTCGAGCAGGTCAGCCCCAAATACCTCGAGCGGTTCCAGAAGCGGCACCGCTACTGGGGAGGCGTCATCCACGTCACCGACGCGGAGATGATGGGCATGAAGATGAAGGGCCAGGAGGACTGCGACGTCGACGTGCGCGTCGGCTGGTACCGCGTCAACGAGGGCGATCTGCGCACGACGATCGTGCGACAGCGCTGGCACCGCTTCACCGCGGGCTGGCGCCTCGACGGGGAAGAGCGGGCGGACGGCGACGTGGGCGCCCTCGGCGAGGCGGTGGACGTCATCGAGCCCGACGCGCCCACGAAGAGCGCGCAGTTCCCTACCGTGCAGCTCGGAAGCGACTAGGACTTCTTCTTCGTCGGCTTCTTGCCGCGACGAGCTTCCCCGCGCGCGGTGGCCTGGCGCTTGAGACGCGCCTTCTTCTTCGCCTGACCCTTGCGGCGGCGCATCTTCGACGAGTGACGACGATCGAGGTTTCCCATGCGGCGCAGAGATATCCCGCGCCGAAGGGCAACTCGTCAAGAACTCGTTGCCAGAGAACGTCGCCAGAGAACGTCGCCAGAGAACGTCGCCGGAGAACGTTGGTGGCGAGCTCAGCCGGCGCTCTCGGCGACCGCGTCCTCGCGGCTGCGCACTTCGAGGCGATAGCGGCTGTTGATGGTCTCGATGTAGAAGACCTCGCGGCCCGCGAGCCGAAGAACGCGCTTCACCGGCGTCGTGACGTACTCGTGCATCCCGTCGGGAAACTCGATCACCACCACCGAGCCTTTGCGTGGTGCTCTCACCAACCGCCCGGCCACGGCGCGTGAACCCTTTCCGAGCTTCCGCAGGACGACGTCCACGAATACCAATCTAGCATCGGCGACTCTGACGTCCATAGGGCGAAGACCTCATGCTTTTCCTTTTTGCGGATACCTCCCTTCAGTGTGGGACGGGCTCGAGCGTTCTCGAGCAGGGCTGCTCACGCGTTTAGCAAGCGTGGCGCGTCCCCGCGTTTTTGCGGCCGCCGCGTTCGCGACGAGCACCGGGGAGCCTTTCTTCCAGGACCTTCTTGGGCTAATCCCCGCCAGAATGCCGAGCCACGAGCGAACGTCGGGAGAGCACCTCGCCACGCGCGGGCGACATGATCCAGGTCGCGGAGGCGGCTGCGTCGAGGTGGTTTGCGGCTCGATGTTCAGCGGCAAGACCGAGGAGCTCTTGCGCCGCATCAAGCGCGCGCGGCTTGCGCGCCTGCCGACCGTGGTCTTCAAGCCTCGCGTCGACGATCGGTACGACGAGGTCAAGGTCGTCACCCACGAGGGCCTCTTCACCGACGCCGTGCCCATCGAGCGGAGCGCCGACATGCTCGGCCTCGTCGGCCCCAACGTCGTCGTGGTGGGCATCGACGAGGTCCAGTTCTTCGACGAGAGCGTGGTCGACGTCGCCGACGAGCTCGCCAACCGCGGGGTGCGCGTCATCTGCGCCGGGCTCGACCAGGACTACAAGGGCGCGCCGTTCGGGCCGATGCCGCAGCTCATGGCGATCGCCGAGTACGTGACGAAGCTCCACGCGGTCTGCGCCCGCTGCGGCGGCGAGGCGTCTCGCTCGCAGCGGCTCGTGGCGACCGAGGGTCAGCTCTTCGTCGGCGGCGCCGCGGCGTACGAGGCTCGCTGCCGGCGATGCTTCGTCGCCAAGGCCGTCGAGCCGCACGAGTGAGCGCGGCTCACGGGGCCGCGGAGGCGACGGCTTTTGCGTCCTCGTGGAAGTACTCGCGCAGCATCTCCCGCGCGACCACGTTCGCCTTCACGTGCCAGCGGGGCCGGTTCACGACGAGCACCGCGACGACGACCTCTTTCTTGCTCCCGCGGCTCGGCGCGAAGCCCGTGAACCACGTGTAGAGGTGCTGGCCGTCCGGGTCGTTCAGCGTCCCGGTCTTGCCCGCCGCCTGCACCGGCAAGTAGGGCGTCCGGTGCGCGTCATGGAAGGCGCGGTAGCTCGTCCCCTCGCTGACGGTGTGCTCCATCATCGTCGCCAGCGCCTGCGCCGTCTCGGCGCGGATCACGCCGCGCGACGCGGGCGCCGGGGCCTCGTAGTCGACCGACGTCCCGCTCGTCACGCGCCGGACCAGCACGGGCCGCACCGCGCTGCCCCCGCGCGCCACGATCGCGCTCATGTAGGCCGCGTGGATGGGCGAGAGCGTCGTGTTCCAGAAGCCCGCCGCGGTGCGCGCGAAGGGGAGCGGGTCCTCGGGCAAGCGGAGCTCGCCCGGCTGCACGGGCAGATCGAAGGCGATGGGCTCGCCGTAGCCGAACGCGCGTGCCATCTCGCCGAGCGAGGTGGGGTTCAGGCGGCGGTGCGCCAGGCGCGCGAAGACGGCGTTCTCGCTCTTACCCATCGCCGTGGCGAGCGTCATGCACCACTTGTCGCGGAGCGGGTCGTCGACGAGGTCGGGCGCGAGGATGCGCTGCTCCGCCGACCGCGCGAAGCACTCACGCGTCTGCGGGCCGAGGCCGTCGTGCTCGACGAGCGTGGCGGCGGTCACGATCTTGAAGACGCTCGCCGACGGGGCAACGGCCGAGGCGGCGAAGTCGAAATGAGACGCGCGATGACGCTCGGAGGCGTCGACGTGGCTCGCCCAGACCAAGATCGCGCCCGTCTCGGGGTCCATCATCACGATGGCCGCCTCCGGGAGCTTGTGCTGCTTGATGAGCGAGAGCGCCGACTTCTGCAGCCGCGGGTCGAGCGTGAGGTGCGCGGTCCGCTTGCCGAGGGGCGCGGTCACCTCGTGGGCGTCTATGACCTCATGGGCGAGGTCGAGGTCGGCGAAGGGGGGAGCCAGCGGGGCCGGAGATGCGCTGGTCGTGGGGGCCTCGGCGGGGGCCAGCTTGACCGCCGCGGGGGCGTCGCCCGTGCTCGCCGCAGCCACGGGAACGCGCGGAATCCCGCGGAAATGGGCCAGCGCCGAGACGCTGCCGACGACGAGGCCGAAGGCGCCGAGGGCGAGTGCGGCCGAGCGCATGCTCACGGAGGCGGTGGGCATCTACCATCGTCTGTCACAGTCTTCGCGGATGGGGCAAAGAAACGGCGCGGCGCTATGCTGGCGCCCGATGGTTCGTCCTCGTCTTTCCATGGTCGCTGGGATCGCGCTGGCAGCGGCCTCGTTGCTCGCATCTGGCCACGCGCGCGCCGCCGACGTCCCCGCCGGCGGCGGGCTCCTCGCCGTGACGGCGCGCGTCGATGCCGCCCACGGCACGCTCGACTACGGCACCTGCGCAGGCGCCCCGCCGTGCGCCATCACCGATCACGAGAAGATCCGCGTCGAGGGCGCGCTCGATCCTCGCAAGGTCCGCACGACGCCCGTGGACATGGACGGCGGTCGCCACGCGATCTGGGTCCACGTCGACGCGCAGGACGGCAAGGGCTGGGACGCCGTCGTCGCGGGCCGCACGCCGGCGCTCGTGTACTCGTCGCCGACGGGATACCAGTCCGGGCAGCCCGGCAGCATGTCCGGCCAGGTCGTTCAGCTCGTGCCCACGGACGGGGGAAGCGAGTACATCGCTCGGGGGGACGTCAGCGAGGACGTGACCCTGTGCGGGCGGCCCGCGCTGCTCCGCCCCGAGATCCTGGATCCGAAGTCGCTCGGCTGGCGCGGAGCGAGCTTCCAGCGCCTCTCCCAGAAAGACCGCGAGGACGCGACGCCCATCGTGGCGACCGCCCGCGCCGCCGGCGCCGGCGAAAAACCCCTCGCGCCGCTGCTGGCGCCTCGCGCCACGTCGTCGTCCACCTCTCCGCGCGCGCTGGTCGACATGGATCCGTCGACGGTGTGGAGCGAGGACCGCGGCGGGGTCGGGCGCGGGGAGTTCGTCGTCCTGAGCGCGCCGAGCGACGTGCCCATCGCGCGGCTCGCCGTGACGATCGCACCGCCGGCGCCGTCCGCGAGCGGGGCCTCTCCGAAGTCGTTCTACCTGGCAACGAGCAACCGCGTCTTCGAGGTCACGCTGCCCGAGGACGCGTGGCTCCATCCGGGCGCAACCTACGACGTCCCGCTGCCGGAGCCGCTCAAGAGCTCGTGTCTCGCCCTCGTGCTCGACGAGGCCTACGTCCACGGCGGCCAGTCCAAGCCGGACGTGACGATCGCCGAGCTCTGGGCGTACAGCGAGCTCGACGGACCGAACGCCTCGCTGGCGACCGTGGCCGCCGAGCTCGGAGCGGGCGGGCGCAAGGCCGAGGTCGCCGCCGGCATCCTGAAGCGCGCCGGGGACGCGGCGCTCGCAGGCGTCGTGTCGGCGTGGGACAAGCTCGACACGTACGGCCGTTCGCTTGCGCTCGACGTGGGCGAAGGGGCTTCGTGCGGCGCGCCCGCGACGCAGCTCTTCGTGCGCGGCCTGTGCGACAAGGACTCGGTGGTCACCCGCAAGGCCGAGATCGCCTTGCAGCGGTGCGGTCGCGCCTCGCACATCGTGGACGCCGTGAAGGCAGCTCCGACGGTGATGTGCCCGAAGGTCCCGACCTACCTCGCGCTGCTCGGTCAGGCCTCCGCGCTGCCGCTGCTCGCCGATCTCGTCGCGTCCGGGAGCACCATGACCGCCCGCGCCGACGCGCGGCACGCCTTCGCGACGGCCGCGCGCAACGCTCCGCCGCAGGCGCTCGCGGCGATGATCGGCGACGCGCAGCGCGACCCCCACACGCGCCTCGAGCTCTTGCGCGCGCTCTCGCCGCGCCTTCCCGAGATGGCCCCGGAGGCCACGGCGGCCCTCGACGCCCTTTTGGGACCGAGCGCGGACTTCACCACGCGCTACCTGGCGCTCGAGCCGCTGGCCGCGCTCGCCAAGAGCGGCGAGCGCGCGTCGGCCGTCCGCGTCGGCGCGATGCTCGCGCACGACCCGGATTGGCCGGTGCGCGCGCGCGCGGCCGAGCTCGCGCGCGAGCTGCCGGCCGTCCAGTCGGAGCTCGTCGCGGCGATCGACGACAAGGAGCCGCGCGTGCGGCAAGCTGCGCTCGACGCGGTCGCGGAGCTGCGCGTCTCTCCGGCCGCCGTGCTCGTCGAAAAGCACCTCGAGCCGTCGGAGCCGTGGACGTTCGTGCGCGTCTCCGCGGCGCGCGCCCTCGGGGCGATGCCCGCGGCCCGCGACCTGGACAAAGCGCTGGCCGAAGCGCTGGCGGTCGACGAATCGGCGCGCGTGCGCGGGGCGATCATCCAGGCGCTCGCCGCGCACCGCGCGAGCGCCTACTCCGAAGCCATCACCGGCCGCCTCGACGACGGCCAGGAGCTCATCGAGGTGCGCGCCGCCGCAGCGCGCGCCCTCGGCAGCATCTGCGAAGCCAAGCAGCTCGATCGCTTGACCCAGCTCGCGCGTTCGGCCGCCGATCCCATGGCGAGCGCCGACGAGCTCGAGCTCGGCCTTGCGGCCGTCGACGCTCTCGGCGAGATTCACCCTGCCGATCTCGCCGGGAGGCTGGCCAAGCTCCGTGACAGGAGCGTGCGCGACGCGGTTCGTGCCGCCGCCGAGCGCGCGCTGACCCTCAAAGGCTCGTGCCGCTGAGCGGAGGGTCCGCGAGGATCACATGCAGATCACACGCATTTCGCCGCTCGAGGCCGCCGACCGGATGCGCGAAGGTTGGATCTACCTGGACATCCGGCCGGAGGAAGAGTTCGACGAGGGGCACCCGGCGGGCGCTGTGAACGTGCCGTTTCATCCAGACCCCGCTCGCTTCGTCGACGCGGTGAAGGCCGCGGTGGGCGGCGCGGGGGCGCGGCTCGTCGTGGGTTGCCGGTCGGGAGTGGTGTCGGTGCGAGCCGCCGAGCTGCTCGCGAGCGCCGGCTTCTCGGAGGTCGTGGAGCAGCGTGCCGGCTTCGAGGGCTCGCGCGGTGCCTTCGGCGAGCTGCGCGAGGCCGGCTGGGAGCGCGAGGGGCTCGCCGTCGAACGGGAGGAGGAGTCATGACAGGGCCGACGTATCTGCTCGCCGGCGCGGGGCCGGCGACGGGGCCGCGTTCATTTCGCTACCAGGCCGACATCGTCCGCGCGACAGGCAAGGACAAACCCGTCTACGCGTACGTCGGGGCCGCGTCGGAGGACGCGCGCTGGTTCGAACAGATCGTCAAGACGACGGTCTTCGGGCCGCGCTCGCGCACGCTCTTCGTCCGCTTGACGCAGAAGAAGACGAAGACGAGCGAGGCGAAGGCGATGCTCGCCGACGCCGTCGTGATCTTCGTGAGCGGCGGCGACGTCGACGCGGGGATGCGCGTCATCGAGGAGCGCGGCCTGTCGTCCTATTTCCGCGACCTGTCGCGAGGCGGCAAGATCATGGAGGGCGTGTCCGCCGGCTCGATCATGCTCGGCAAGCACTGGGTCCGGTTCGCCCACGACCACGACCCGCACGGCGAGCTGTTCGATTGCCTCGACGTCGTGCCCATCTCGTTCGACGCCCACGACGAGAAGGACGGCTGGAGCGAGCTGCACGCGCTCGCTCGCCTCGAGCGAGCGGAGACCGGATCGTGGGTGTGCGGCTTGACCTCGAAGTGCGGGGCGCTGTGGGACGGAGAGCACCTCCACGCGCTCGGCGGCCCGCTCGCGCGGTTCTCGTGCGGTCCACACGCGAAGCGGATCTCGGACCTGTCGCCCTAGTCGCGCTTTGCCCGCGCGTAGTCGGCGGCGGCCTGCTTCACGATGTCCAGGTCGCGCGCGCCGCGCTGGCTCTCCTCCGACAGCTCCGCCGAGAAGAGCGTCAGGCCCCAGATGCCGTTCGGCCGGCGGCGAAACGAGTAGCGAGTGCCGCGCGCGGTCGTGACGGTCGCGCGATCACCGACGACCTCGACGCGCGCCATCCCGGACAGGTCCTTGCGCAATCGGCCGAGCCAGCCCTGGCGCTGCGCGAGGAGCACGAACTCGGCGGCGGGGTCGGGGCTGGTCGCTTCCTCGCGGTACTGGGCGAGCAGCGCGTCGCGGTCCGCGCCGGGCGGATAGCTCTGCTCCACCGCGTCGTAGGCGGCCTTGCGCTGCTTCTGGATCGTGTAGCAGGCATCCACGGCGTCCTGCTCGAGGTAGTCGAAGGCGTCGCGCGGGCGCTGTTCGGAGACGGCCTTGGCGATGCGGGCGTAGGCCCCTTCCGGCGTGCGATCCGGCGGAAAAGGCTTGTAGAAGGCGAACGCGAGCGCCGCGACCGCGGCCACGACGATGGCACTCACGACAAGGCGCCTCCGCCGCTCCATGCCTTGCATGCCTTAGCGCAAACGGACGTGTAGTAGAAGCTTGGGCCGTGATCGAAGGAGTGAACGTCGTCGTCGTCGTACCGGCGCATCGAGAGCGGCTGCGCCTGCCGCGCGTGCTCGAGACGATGCCCGCCGAGGTGGACTCGATCGTCGTCGTGGACGACGCGAGCGACGACGGGACGTTCGAGGTCGCGAAACGGAGCGCTGACCCGCGCGTCGTCGTGCTCCGCCACGACGCCAACCGCGGCGTCGGCGCCGCGATCGCGACCGGCTACGCGCGCGCTCTCGCATCCCCTGGCCACGCCTGCGACGCCTTCGTGGTGATGGCCGGCGACGGGCAGATGGACGGCCGCGACCTGCCCGCGCTCGTGCGTCCCATCGCGCGCGGCGAGGCGGGGTACGCGAAGGGCAACCGCTTCGCTTGGCCCGGCGCCCGCTCCATCTTCCCCCGAGCGCGCTGGGTTGGTGGCCACGTGTTCTCGCGCCTCACGAGCGCAGCGCTGTCGATGCCCGTCCACGACAGCCAGTGCGGCTTCACCGCGATCTCGCGCGAAGCCTGCTCACGCATCGACCTCGGCTCGCTCTGGCCGCGCTTCGGCTACCCGAACGATCTCCTCTCGCTCCTGCGAGCCGCGAACGTGCGCGTGATCGAGGTCCCCGTTCGTCCGGTCTACGCCGGGGAGAAGAGCCAGCTTCACCTCTGGCATCTGCCCGTCATCGCTGGCGTTGTGGCTCGAGCGTGGCTGCGAAGGCGGCAGGGAGTAGCGTCGCCCTCTTCGACGTACTACCTTGGGCGACGTTTCGAAGCGTCCGCGCGCAAGAAGGAGTAGCGACGATGCAAGGTGGTTATCCCCCCAACGTTCCGCCCGGTGGTTACGGTGGCGCACCCCCGCCTCCTCCCGGCGGTTACGGCGCTCCTCCCGGTGGTTACGGCGCGCCGCCGCCCGGCGGTTACGGCCCGCCGCCCGGGTTCATGCCGCCGCCCGGCCCCGGGATGATGCAGCCGGGCGCGCCCTTCGGCGTCGACCCGATGACCGGCATGCCCTACTCGGACAAGTCGAAGATGGTCGCCGGCCTGCTCCAGATCTTCCTCGGCAGCTTCGGCGCCGGCCGCTTCTACACGGGTCACACCGGCCTCGCGATCGCGCAGATCGCCGTCGTGTGGCTCACGTGCGGCGCCGGCGCGATCTGGACGCTCATCGACGGCATCATGATGCTCACCGGCAAAGTCCCGGACGCTCAGGGCCGACCGCTGCGCGACTGATCGTGCCGCCCGCGGCGAAGGCTCGCTGCATCCTCCACGTCGACATGGACGCGTTCTTCGCGTCCGTGGAGCAGCGCCGCGATCCGTCGCTGCGCGGCAAGCCCGTGCTCGTCGGCGGGCGCTCGCCGCGCTCGGTCGTCGCCGCAGCGTCGTACGAGGCTCGTCCCTTCGGCGTCCACTCGGCGATGCCCATGATCGAAGCGCTCAGGCGCTGCCCCCAGGCGATCGTGGTCGAGCCCGAGCGCGGCCGCTACGAAGAGGCGAGCCGCGAGGTGTTCGAGGTGTTCCGGCGCTTCACGCCGCTCGTCGAGGCGCTCTCCATCGACGAAGCCTTCCTCGACGTCACCGCCAGCCGCTCGCTCTTCGGTGACGGCGAGACCATCGCCCGCAGGATCAAGGACGAGATCCGCCGCGAGACAGAGCTGACCGCGTCGGCCGGCGTGGCGTCGTGCAAGTTCGTGGCGAAGGTGGCGAGCGACCTGAGGAAGCCGGACGGCCTGGTCGTCGTGCGAGAACAAGACGTGCGCGACTTCCTGGCGCCGCTTCCCATCGAGCGCATGTGGGGGATCGGCCCGAAGACGGCGCCGCACCTGCGCGCGCTCGGCTATCGAACCCTCGGCGATCTCGCGGACGCGCGCCCCGCCGACCTCGAGCGACACCTCGGCGTCTGGGGGACGCAGGTGCGCGCGCTCGCGCGCGGCGAGGACCTCCGCGCCGTCGAGCCCGACGGTCTGGCCAAGACCATCGGCGCGGAGGAGACCTTCGAGCAGGACCTCACCCGTCGCGAGCAGGTCGAGCGCTGCCTGCTCGACCAGGCCGCGCGCGTCGCGCAGCGCCTCGTCACCGAGGGCTACAGCGCGGGCACCGTCGTGGTGAAGGTCAAGTACGCCGACTTCACGCTTCGCTCTCGCCAGCTCGCGCTCGCCGAGCCGGCGTGCGACACGCTGTCCATCCACCGCGCCGCGTGCTCGATGCTCGATCGCTTCGGCCTCGAAGACGGCCTCTTCCGCGTCCGCCTCACCGGCATCGCCGCCGCCTCCCTCACCGAAGGCCCTCCGCCGAAGCTGCTGTTCGACGACGGGCGCGCGCGCGGCCGCAAGCTCGAGGAGGTCACCGCCGCCATCGCCAGCAAGTTCGAGGGCGAATCGCTGCTGACGCGGGCCACCCAGCTCGACAAGCCGGTCAACCGCTCCGCCAACGTCCACGCCTCCAAGCACCGCCGCCGCTGAGCGGGCTCACTCCCCGAGCGCGCGCTCCACGATGGCCGGCACGTGCGCGAGCGCGTGGTCCAGATCGAAGCACTCGGCGATCGCCTCCAGGCCGAGGGCCTTCACCACGTCCGGATCGGACGCGAGGTTGTCGCGGAAGCGGCCGTCGCCGTGCCACGCCTTCATCGCGTTGCGCTGCACGAGAACGTACGCGTCCTGCCGGCCCATGCCCGCCTCGACCAGCCGCAGCAGCACGGCCTCCGAGAAGTACAGCTCCCCGGCCGAGTCGAGGTTCTCGCGGAGCTTCTCCTCGTACACGACGAGCCCCTCGACCAGCGACGTCGCGCGGTCGAGCATGAAGCCGAGCGTCGTCGTCGCGTCGGGGCCGATCATCCGCTCGACGGACGAGTGCGAGATGTCCCGCTCATGCCAGAGCGCCACGTCCTCGAGCGCGGGCACCACGGCCGAGCGGACCATCCGCGCCAGCCCCACGAGGTTCTCGCTCAGGATCGGGTTGCGCTTGTGCGGCATCGCGCTCGAGCCCTTCTGGCCGGCCGTGAACGCCTCCTCCGCTTCGCCCACCTCCGAGCGCTGCCAGTGACGCACGTTGGTCGCGAGCCGCTCTATCGACGCGGCGAGCACCGCGAGCGCCGAGAAGTACGCGGCGTGCCTGTCGCGCGCCACCACCTGCGTCGCCACCAGCTCGGGGTGCAGGCCGAGCTTCGCGAGCGCGCGCTCCTCGAGGTCCGGCGAGAGGTGCGCGTACGTCCCCACTGCGCCGGCGATCTTGCCGACCGCGATCTCCGTTCGCGCGTGCTCGAGACGCACCTTGCCGCGCCCGATCTCCGCGTAGTGCCCCGCGAGCGCGAGGCCGAACGTGATCGGCTCGGCAAAGATGCCGTGGCTGCGCCCGATCATTGGCGTCTTCTCGTGCTCGCGAGCGCGCTTCTTCAGCGCCGCGAGCAACCTGTCGCAGCGCGCGAGGAGCAGATCCGCCGCGTCACGGAGCAGGATCGCCAGGGACGTGTCCAGCACGTCGCTCGAGGTCATCCCGCGGTGCAGCCATCGCGCGTCGGCTCCGGCCACCTCCTCCACGTGCGTCAGGAAGGCGATGACGTCGTGCTTCGTCGTCCGCTCGATCTCCTCGATCCGCGCCGCGTTCGGCGACACGTTCTTGCCTCGGATGCGCGCGGCCGTCCCGCTCGGGACCAACCCTTCTTCCTCCATCGACTCGCACGCGCACAGCTCGACCTCGAGCCAGACGGCGAAGCGACGGTCGGGGGACCAGAGCTCGGCGAACTCACGCGGCGTGTATCGCGGGACCATGGCGCGCTCGGGCTTTTACCACGAAGCGCGCGCGCGCGTCAGTTCAGCGCGACAGCTCGCGCTCGTGCCAGAGCAGCATCTCGTAAGCGCCCGGCCCGCGGTTGAACACGTAGTCGTGCGGCCCGGGCACCTCGGCGAAGTCGTGCTCCACGCCGGCGCCGCGCCACGCGTCGTCGAGGGCGTGCGTGACCGCCCGGTAGTAGTCCTCGGTGCTCGTCGTCAGGCGCAGTCGCAGGCCCGGACGCTTCGCCCTCGCGGCCCTCGCCAGCTCGACCAGCTCCGCCACGCGCGCGTCGTCGATCGCCGGCTGCAGCGCCCCCACGGCGCCGAACGTCGCCGGCAGGCCCAGCCCCGCCCGCAGCGCCACCGCCCCGCCCAGCGAGACCCCGTCGATCCCCGTCGACTCCGGCCCTGAGAGCGCGGGCAGCTCCCTGGCCACGCGGGGCAGCAGCGTCTCCGCGAGAAATCGCCCGTACGACGCGATCTCCGCGTCGCGCCGCAGATCGAGATCCGGCAGGTACGGGCACACCACGATCAAGCCGCGCACCGGCCGCTCGGCGAGCCCGCGGTTGAGCTCCGCGAGGTGCTCCGGCGTGACCAGCCCCTCGAAGTCCTCGGCCACCAGCGGCGGCGCGCAGGCCCTCTCGATGGCTCGTCCGAGCGCGTAGTCGTTCGGCCAGCCGAGCGCGCCACGCACGGGGCCCTTCACCGCCTCACCGTGCCCGTGCAGCGCCACCAGCACCGGAAAACGTGTCTCGCGCGTCCCCTTCGGCACGAGGATCGCCGCGCGCGTCGAGACGCCTTCGAGCGACCACTCGACGAGCTCGGGCGCGCTGCACGCGGACGGCGCCGCCGTCACGGTCGCCGCGACGGTCGCGCGCGGCAAGGTGGGAGTCTGTTT
>DATIQP010000230.1:0-1908 GCA_035470765.1 Polyangiaceae bacterium
CTCGGGCTCGCCGCTCGAGGAGCTCGGCGGCACGCTCGTCTTCGAGAAGGTGACCGGCGAGAGCTGGCTGCCGTCGTTCTCGCAGGCGCTCCTGTCGATCGGCCTCGTGCCGGCGCGGGACGGCGTGCGCGTCGAGCTCGACGGAAAGAGCGTGTACGTGACCCCCGACGATCTACTCGCGCGGCAGGGCTACGATCACGGCGTCGACGTCGACGCGATCTCTCTGACGGTGGGCGTCGACATGCCGCTGGTCGTGGCGATGGCCTCCGAGCGGCTCGGGCAGAGCCCGCTCGAC
Source organism: Polyangiaceae bacterium (assembly GCA_035470765.1). Taxonomy (GTDB): domain Bacteria; phylum Myxococcota_A; class Polyangia; order Polyangiales; family Polyangiaceae; genus DASXHD01. The sequence goes on from DATIQP010000230.1 coordinate 296, forward strand.
GTGCGCGATCACGCCCGCTTCCGCCGCATCCGCACCGAGCGCGTCATCCCTGGCTCGCTGCCGGACTTGCCGGCCAACGCGAGCACGTTCGACGACGCGCTCGCGACGCGCTTCGTCCTCGGCGCGGCGCGCTACCTCGCGCGCGGCGTCTCGCCGGAGGGGCGCTTCCGCTACCTCGTCAACGCGCCCACCAATCAGACGCTCGGCGGCTACGACTGGCCTCGGCACGCGGGCGCGACGTACTTCCTCGCGCAGGCGAGCTCGTTCGCCCTGCGCGCCGGCGACCCGGACGCGCTCACCATGCGGCAGGCCGCCCTTCGCGCCGCCGCGCTGCTCCGCGGGCCGGCACTGGTGAAGTGCGGAGCGCACGAGTGCATCGGCGACCCCGCCGCGCTCGAGATCGGCTCCATCGCGCTGACGGTCATCGCCTTCACCCAGATCGCCAAGGACGGCCTCGATCCGAGCTACGGGCCGCTCGCTCGCGAGCTCTGCGAGACGCTCCTCTCCACCCAGCGGCCGGACGGCGAGTTCATGCACGAGCTCGGCCGCGACGGGACGCCGATCGACGTGCAGCTGCCGTACTTCTCCGGCGAGGCCGCGCTCGCGCTGGCCCGCGCGCACGCGCTGCTCGGCGACCAGCGGTTCCTCGCCGCCTCCGAGGCCGCGGTCCATCACCTCGTCGGACCGGCGTGGCACTTCTTCGGCGACCGCTACTACTACGGCGAGGAGCACTGGACGTGTCAGGCGGCCGGGGAGCTGTACGACCGCTGGACGAGCGACGCCGAGGCCCGCGACGGCGCGCTCGATTTCTGCCTGCGGTGGCAGGGCTTCACGCGCAAGCTCCAGCAGCACGAAGGCGAGTGCGCGTTCGACTGCGACGGCGGCCTCGGCGTCGGCCCGTTCATCACGCCGCGCCTGACGCCGGTCGGCAGCCGCTGCGAGGCGGGCGTGGCGACGCTCGGCGCCGCGACGAAGGCGCACGTCGACCCGGCCGAGCTCGAGCGGCTCCGCACGCAGCTGCGCCGCTCGCTCGCGCTCTTGTTCCGTCACCAGATGCGGGGACGCCTCGACTACCTACTCTCGGAGCCTGACGCGGTGCGAGGCGCGATGCCCGGCAGCGAGGTCGACTGGCAGCTCCGCATCGACTACGCGCAGCACTCCGGCAGCGCGATGCTCCGATGGATCGATCTGCCGAGCTCCGCGAAACGACCCTGAGCTCGTTGGCGCAGCTGGCCGCACATGTGGGAGCGGCTCGTGCATAACGCAACTAAATACTTGTGCTCTGCAAACCGTTGGCTACGTTGAAAGTAGAAGGGCCGACGGCCCTCAGGGGAATGACCGAAAGACGAGCCGAAAGCACCGCAGTATCCATCCGCACCCGCCGGCATCTCACGGCGGCGATGCAGCGGCGGAAGGCTCGTTTTTCGCAGGCGCGCAGCGGCATGATGCGCGCGCCGTTTGCACCCTTCGTCGCCCCGCGGCACGGCGCGTCAGGCGGGCGCGGCTTCGTGCGTCCACAAGCTTCCTCCAGCGCTGCACAGACCAGCCCGGAGAACACCGAAGAAATGCAACGACCCATGCTGAGCGATCTGAAGAGCTTCACCCCCCAGCAG
>DATIQP010000231.1:0-14530 GCA_035470765.1 Polyangiaceae bacterium
TCGACATGTAGCCAACCTCGAAGAAGTCCTGCGTCCACTGGTCGTCGTAGGGGTAGGCGCTGTTGTAGGCCTGGTCGCCGTCGATCTCGGTGACGTTGGGCGGCGGCGCGGAAGCGTCGGTGCCGTCCATCGCCCCGTAGAGCGTGTCGCGCAGGGCGGTGGAGCCGGGATCGGTCGCGAACTTGGTGACGAAGACCTGCTCCTCCTGCGCGAGGTGGTGGCGCGTGACGATGGGGGCGAGCCGCATCTGGACGACGTCGGTGGTCGTGCCGACCGTCAGCGTGATCGTCGCGGAGCCGTTCCACGCCGCCGCGTCGCGCACGACGTCCGTCCCCTCGATCGCGAGCGTGGCGCCCGCGCGCAGCTCGTCGGTCGAGAGCTGGTCGCTGGTCCAGTCGAAGTACGTCAGCGAGCCTCCCCGCCGGACGAACAGGTGGACGTACGGGGCGGCCGCGGCGTCGACCGAGAGCGTGGCGACGGTGCCGGCGGGGGCGTCGGGCCACGCGCGCACGCCGAGCGGGGCCAGATCGAGCGCGTCCGCATCGCCGTTGATCACGGTGTCGGCCGCGTCGTTGCACTTCGCGAGCTCGACGTCGCTGAGGACGTCGCCGTTCTGCGCGGTGGTCGGGCACGCCTTGAGGTCGTCGTCGATGTTGGCGAGGAAGATCGCGCCGTGGGTGGTGTTCCACGTGTCCTCGTCCTGATCCTCGGTGGGGTCGTCCCAGTCGAGGGTGCCGTTGCGGTTGTTGTCCGCGCGGAGATCCACGATCGGGCCGGGCGGCGGGCTGCTGCTGCAGCGCACGAATCCGAGCGACGAGATGGCGGCCAGGAAGAGTAGGCGCCTCATCGCGTCCCCCGGGTCGGGTTGTGGGCGAAGCGGGTGGCGAGGGCGTCGAGCTGGGCGGCGAGCGCCGGCGACGCGTCTTTCTTCGCGGCCGCGATCCAGCTCGGGGTGTCGGGTGCGTCGATGGTCATCAGAGCGTTCGAGGCCTCGAGCCGGACGCTCGGATCCTCCGCTCCGACGAAGACGGCGAGCGCGCCACGGGCGGCCGTGTCCCGGATCGCGGGGGCCTCCGCCGCCGGGGCCGCGTTCGGCGTGGCGAGCGCCCAGGCCGACGCCATCGTCGCGAGCGACCAGAGCAGGGCGCGGGCCCGCGCGCCTTCCGGCTTCTGCCCGCCGAGCCGCGCGAGCGCGCTGGCGGCGGCGAGGCGACGGCAACCTCCGAGGCCGGCGATGGCCGCGTCCTGCTTCGGCCCCGGCGTCAGCGCCAGGTTCGAGATCAGCGCCGCGTCCGAGTCCGTGCCGAGCTTGCCCAGCGCCTCGACGGCCGCCCGCACCTCGAAGAACTCCGTCCCCGTCGCGACGATCGAACGATAGACGGGCGCGGCGGCCGGATCGCGCAGGTCGCCCGAAGCTTCGATGAGCCCGGCGCGGAGCGCGATGCGCGCCGACTCGGACGCGGGCATCGTGAACCGCTCCGGGAACAGGAGCGGCTCGAGCAGCGCCAGCGAGGCGCCCGGCCGACCGCGCGTCGCGTCCCGCAACAGCGGCGTCATCGGGTAGAAGCGGCCACGCTTGGCGTGATCGAGCGCGTCGGCGCGCGCGACGATCGCCGCGACGTCGCCGAACGCCGCGGGCGACTCACGCCGGGCCTTCGCAATGCCGGCATCGAGCCGAGCGTGGGCCGCGGAATCGAGGGAAGCCACCGAAGCGAATGGCGGCGCTCCAAAGGCGACGGAAGACCAAACCAGCACCCCCGCCAGCAATGACGTAACTCCAGGACGCATGAAACCTCGCTCGCCCCCGAGCTGTACGTCGCGCTACCACCCGGATCGAGCTCTCGCAAGGCGACGGGCGGTGAAAGACGCCGTACGTGCAAGAGTAGCGGAACTTTTGTCGTCGCTCGGAACGACTTCGGGGCAGATCGTTCCCGGCGCCTGGCCGTCCATGCATGCATGCCTCGGCTCACACTCTTCACCCTCCTCGCCCTGGGCGGCGTGGCGTGCAGCAGCAGCGCGCAGCTCGCCCCGGACCCGTCGCCGGCCTCCGAGCCCCTCGATCGACCCGCCACGCTCGTCTCCGCGACGGTGCCGCTGACCGCCGCTGCGGTCTACGCGGACGGCGGACCGGTGACGCGGTTCTTCGACTACGGAGCGACCATCGACCGCGTCACCAACATGGTGAACGACGACGGCCTCGTCTCTCGCGCCGGACGTCGCGGCCTCGACGTCCTCGATCTCACCTGGGAGGACACCGGCCGCGCGATGGGCTCTTCGATCGGGCCCAACATCAGCGACCTCACGCTGCAGGTCCGCCGCCAGAGCCCTTTCCCCGGCGGCGGCTGGGTCACCTCGCTGATGCCCGTGCTGCGCTTCCCCAACTTCAGCGACCGCACCGGCGACGTGCCGGCCGATCGCTTCTTCGCGCGCGTCGGCAACGAGAAGGACAGCGGCAACGAGCTCAAGACGATCCCGCTCACCGAGCTGCTGCGCAACCTCAAGGAGTACGTCTCGGCGCCGAGCAGCATCAAGGGCTCGGGCAACATGCTCGCCGCCCGCGACACGCACTTCCTCGTGAGCGCGCAGGCGGTGTTCCTGCCCATTCCGAAGCGCGGCAAGGCGGAGTTCAGCCCCGTGCTCTTCAACTACCAGTCCGCGCCGGGCTCTCCGGCCGATCTCGCGATCCTCGTCTCGCGCCAGGGAACGAGCGTGCAGGTCATCGAGAACAAACCGGAGGAGGCCTCGGGCGCCGGTTGGGGGCAGGAGCTGTACTTCAACGCGTTCGGGCAGCGCGCGGCGCTCACGGCCGAGCGGCGCAGCGACGTCGCCCTGCGCATCGCCGAGCAGGGCGGCCCGCTCACCGAGGACGACAAGACCTCGCTCCAGAAGGGCGCCGACGTGCTCTTTCTCATCCAGGTGCCGCTGCGCCACAAGAGCAGCCCCCGCGCCGCGCTCCCGGGCCTCGGGTACGGGGACGGCTTCGGCGGCGGCGGCGTGGCCAAGATGGCCGCTCCGAGCGCGACCGCGGCGCCGCAGGAGTCCAGCGAGAGCCGCTCCGCGAGGCCCGACGTCGAGCAGGCCGTGCTCGGCCACGGCCCGAGCCTCGGTCCGTTCCACGAGGGCCACGACCTCGAGCTCGTGCGCGATCCCACCTTCCCCATCCGCATCACGGTTCAGTTCTACAAGGCGACGAGCAACGGCGTCGTCGACGACGAGGACCTCGATCTGATCCGCAAGAACATCGAGGCCGTCTACAAGCACGCCGACTTCGTCGGGTCGCTCGTCGTGCCCGAGGGTGATGCGCTACGGCCGACGGCCTGGCAGAAGGTGCCGGGCGAGTGGTTCCCCTGGTGACCGACCCTCAGTTGGTGATCAGCAAAAACTTCTCGTCCGCGGTCTGGGTGCCGCTGTCGACGCGAAGCCACAACGTCGACCCGTCGAAGTAGTACGAGGCCGGCGCGACGCCCGAGGCGGACGGACAGTACGTCGTGAGGGTCATTTGGTTGCTCCCGCTGATCGTGACGGTGGACCCGGTGCGCTGCGGAACCTGGCTGCTGATGAGCGCAACGGCCTCGAAGTCGAACACGTTGCCGGATCCCGCCACCCCGATCGTGATCTGTCCCTGGCCGATCGCTCCGCTCTGGCCGTTGGGTCCCGTGTAGAGGGAGAGCTCGGTGAGGACGTAGACGCCCTGCAAGATCGCGCTGCCCCCCGACGGTAGGCTCGGCGGGTTCGACGGGACCTGGTTGATGCTCACCGACGAGCCAAGGAGCGAGAGGTTGTTGCACTGCCCGCCGTCGAGGACGGGCGGAGGCGGCGTGGCATCGGAAGTAGGAGGTTGCGCGTCGCCGGTCGGCGGCGGATGCCCACCGTCGGCCCCGCCGTCCTGTCCCGGGTCGATCTGGCCGCCGCAGCCGACGACGAGCGGAAGCACGAGCAGCGCCAAGCGTCCGAAGAAAGTCATGAAACGAAGGCTACGTCGGCCTGCGCCTCGTGCAAGCTCGCGCCATCACTCGCCGCGGGCCGACTTCACGGGTTGGGGCGTCGAGCCTTTCAGCCGGTAGCAGCAGGCCTCCTCCTCGCCCTGCTCGCGATGGCGCTGCGTCACGCGAGGATCGAGGTTGCGGTCGTCGCGCATGGTCGGACAATTCGGGAAGTCCGACGACATCTCGGGCCCGGAGCTCTCCTCCTCGGGCTCGTCGTCCGAGGGCTTGCCGTCGTTGGGCGGGGGCGCGTCCACGCACAGCATGAACGCCGGCGAGGCGTCGGGCGCCGCGTCCTTGTCCGCCGCGACGGCGGGCGCCGCGTCGGCCGGTAGGTACGCCTGGGCCGGCACACGCACGATGTCGATGCCTGGATCCTGGCGGCACGCGGCGACGACCGCCGCCGCGCCCGCAGCCAGAACGGCAAGCGTCCGTGACATGCGTCAAGTGCTTAGCACTTCTTCACCTGGGCCGCCTTGCGGGGCGGGCACGCGGACCTATAGTTGACCCGCCAGTCAGCCATTGGAGCCCCCGTGTCCCGTTCCGCCGATCCGCTCGCCAAGTCCACCCTGCTGCGCGCCGCCGAGGCCGTCTTCGCCGAAAAAGGCGTCGAAGGCGCCAAGGTCGAGGAGATCACCCAGCGCGCGGGCGTGTCCAAGGGCGCGTTCTACCTGCACTTCGCGAGCAAGGAAGAAGCCTTCCGCCACGTGCTCGACGCGTTCTTCGCCCGCTGCAGCGCGCTCATCACGCCGCCCAACGCGTTCGACGACCTGCCGACGGACCCCGGGGAGCTGATCGCGTTCGCGCTCGAGCACGACGTCTCGACCTTCGAGTTCCTCTGGCAAAACCGCGCGATGCTCCGGATCATCGACGGCTGCCAGGGCACGCACCGCTACCTGCTCGACGCGTTCTTGGACAGCACGCAGAACAACGCGCTCGACTGGCTGAAGTGGCTTCAGGGCGCGGGGCTCTGCCGGCGCGACGTGGACCTCTCGATCGCCTCGGCGCTGCTCTGCGGCGGCTATCGCGCGCTGACGACGCGCATGCTCGCCCAGGACAAGAGGCCGCCGCTTCGCGCCTGGCTCGCAGACGCGCAGCAGGTCTTCCTCGGGGGGCTCGCGACCGAGCGGCTGCGCGAGGCTTTCGAGGCCGCGCGGAGGCCCCGCGCGCGGCGAGCCGCAAACGACACGCAGAAGGTGGAACGATGACGACCAAGCCGAGCGAAGCGGACGCGAACGTCAGCGTGCTTCACGCACGCCGACTGGAGAGCATCGAGCCCGAAGCGGCGCTGGCGCCCAAGGTGTCGCGCGCGAGCGTCCGTATCGCGGGGATCGTCTCCGTGGTGCTGCTCGTCGTGCTGGGCGTCGCCATCGGCGCGGGCGTCAAGCGAGCGACGGCGCACCGGGAGGCGCTCGCCAAGGAGCGCGAGGTGACGGCGGTCGCGGCCACGAAGATCGCTCCGTCGACCTTCGTCCACCCCACGGCGACGCGGTGGCAGCCGCGCTTCGAGATCACCGGCACGCTGCAGCCATGGCGCTCGGCCGACCTGGGCTTCGAGACCGGCGGTCGGCTCGCGAGCGTCCTCGTGTCGACCGGAGACGTCGTCAAGCAAGGGCAGACGCTCGCCGTGCTCGACACCTCGATCGCCGGCGCGCAGGTCAGCCAGGCCGAGGCGCAGACCAAGGCCGCCGAGGCGAACCTCGCCCTCGCCAACGACAACCTGTCGCGCACGCGCGCGCTCGTCGCGACCAAGTCGATCCCGGAGGCGCAGGCCGTCGCCGCCGAGCAGCAGGTCGCGCTCGCCACGGCGCAGCTCGAGGGCGCACGCGCGTCCGAGAGGCTCGCGCGCACCGGCGCGGGCCAGCACTCGCTCGCGGCGCCGTTCGCGGCGCTGGTGACCAGGGCGCCGACGGCGGCCGGCGGCGTGGTCGGCCCCGGCACGCCCCTCATCCACCTCGAGGACCACTCGCACTTCCGCCTCGCGGCCACCGTCGGAGACGAGGTCGCCGATCTCGTGAAGCCGGGGCTCGAGGTGAAGCTGAAGTATCGTGACCGGACGGTCACCGGAAAGGTGAGCGCGCTCATCCCGTCGCTCGATCAGGCGACCCGGCGCGCCCCGATCGAGATCCAGGTGGAGAACGATCCGAGCGATCCGCTCCTCGCGTGGAGCTTCGTCCGTGCCGAGATCCAGAGCGACAAGGACGTGCCGGCGCTGCGCATACCCGGCTCGGCGCGGCGCGCCGGCTCGCAGAACGAGATGGTCGTGGTGAAGGACGGCAAGGTGCACCTCGTCCACGTGACGGGCGCGGTGGACGCCGACGGGTCGTGGCTGGTCCGCGACGGCCTCTCCGAGACCGACGCCGTCGTGCTCGACCCCAGCACCGATCTTCAGGAAGGCGACGCGATCGTCGCTCGCGAGGCCAGCGCCCGATGAGCTCCTCGAAGAAGGAGGCGCGCGGCGGCTTCCTGTCGACCATCGCGATCAAGCGCCCGGTCTTCATGACCATGGTCACGCTCGCGCTGATGGTCTTCGGCTTCCTGGGCCTATCGCGCCTCGGCACCGACCTCTTCCCGGACGTGTCGCTGCCCGTCGTCGCGGTGACGATCGTCTACCCGGGCGCGTCGCCGGGAGAGGTGGAGACCCTGGTCTCCAAGCCCCTCGAGGATTCGGTCGTCTCGCTCAACGGCCTCGACCGCGTGCGCACGATCTCGCGCGAGGGCGTCTCCACGACGCTCGTCATCTTCACGCTGGGCGTGGACGTGCAGGAGGCGGCGACGCAGGTGCGCGAGCGCGTCTCGCAGGTGCGGGCCAAGCTGCCGCAGGACATCAAGGAGCCGATGGTGAATCGGTTCGACGTCGGCGCGCTGCCGATCCTCACCTACACCCTCAACGGCGGCGGGCGCTCGCTCGCCGACACGGCCAAGTTCGCGAGGGACGTCGTCAAGCCATCGCTCGAGCAGGTCGACGGTGTCGCGTCGGTCGACGTCAAGGGCGGCGCCGAGCGCGAGGTCCACGTCGACCTCGACCTGGCCAAGATCGACGCGCTGCACCTCTCCGCGCCCGCGATCATGGCGTCGCTCAAGAGCGAGAACATCACCGTGCCCGCCGGCCACTTCGACGAGGGCGACAAGCAGATCAACGTCCGCACCGTCGGCGAGTTCAAGGACGTGGCCGAGATCCGCAACCTCATCGTCGCCACCGCGCAGGATGGCTCGGCGGTGCGCCTGGGCGAGATCGCCAACGTCGAGGACGGACACGCCGAGCTGACGACGCGCATCCGCGCCAACGGCGAGCCCGCCGTCTCGTTCGACGTGGTCAAGCAGTCGGGCTCGAACACCGTGGCCATCGCCGACGCGGTCAAGGCGAAGCTCGCCAAGCTCGAGGCGACGTTGCCGCCCGGGATGAAGGCGTCGCTCATCATCGATCAGAGCAAGTTCATCCGAGAGAGCACCCACGAGGTCGAGATCGCCATCGTCTTCGGCGGGGCGATGGCCATCCTCGTCATCCTGCTCTTCATGCTCGACATCCGGTCGACGCTCATCAGCTCCGTCGCCTTGCCGACGAGCGTGATCTCGACCTTCTACGTGATGTACCTCCTGCACTTCTCGCTCAACATGATGACGCTGCTCGGGCTGAGCCTCGCCATCGGCTTGTTGATCGACGACGCGGTCGTCGTGCGCGAGAACATCACCAAGCACCTCGAACGCGGGCAAGATCCACGCACCGCCGCGCTCGAGGGCACGCGCGAGATCAGCCTGAGCGTCCTCGCGACGACGCTCACCATCGTGGCGGTCTTCGTGCCCGTCGCATTCATGAGCGGCATCGTCGGCCAGTTCTTCCGGCAGTTCGGCCTGACGATCGTCGCCGCGGTCATGATGTCGCTCTTCGTCGCCTTCACGCTCGACCCGATGCTCTCGAGCCGCTTCTCGAAGGCCCACGTCGCGGGCAGCCGCGATCCCTTCCACTGGCTCAAGCGCCCGTTCTTGTGGGTCTTCGCGACGATCGATGGCCTCTACCGCGCGACGCTCGGGTGGGTGGTGCGCCACAAGGCCATCGTCGGCGTCCTCGCCGTCATGTCGCTCGTCGGCATGGGCAAGCTGGCGAGCCTCATGGGGTTCGAGTTCATGAACGTGGAAGACCGCGGCATGTTCGACGCGAACCTCGAGTTCCCCGCCGGCACCTCGCTCGAGGAGACAGGGCGCCGCACGGCGGCGGCGGAGAAGGAGATCCTCGCCGACAAGAGCTTCACCACCATCCTCAGCACCGTCGGCCAGAACGGCGAGTCGAACAGGGCGTCGCTACGCATCGTGACGCTGCCGAAGAGCGCGCGCAAGGAGTCGCTCCTCGAGCTCAAGAACCACGTCCGCGCCATCGCGCAGAAGCTGCCCGAGGTGAAGGTCGCGGTCAGCGATCCGCCGATCATCGAGGGGGCGCAGATGCAGGCGCCGATCATGGTGCAGGTCCGCGCGCCTAGCTACGAGACGCTCGCGCCGCTCGCCCGGCAGTTCGAGCTGGCGATGAAGGCCATCCCCGGCATCACCGACGTGCAGATGCAGTACAGCCCCGGCCGCCCCGAGCTGCGCGTGTCGGTGGACCGCGACAAGGCGGCGCGCGCGGGCGTACCTGTCGCCCAGATCGCGATGACCCTGCGCTCGAGCATCGAGGGCGAGGAGGCCGGCAAGCTGCGCCAAGGCAAGGACGAGGTCCCCATCCGCGTCCGTCTGACCAAGGAGGATCGGGACAACGTCGACTCGGTGATGCGCATGACGCTGCAGACGCCGCGCGGCCCGATGGCCATCGGCGATCTCGCGACGGTCGACCGGGGCGAGGGCCCCAACGTCATCGAGCGCGAGGACCGCGAGCGGCAGATCGTCATCTGGGGCTTCCCCCTCAACCGCTCGCTGGGCGAGATCGTCCCCGAGATGAAGGGCTCCTTCGCGAAGATCCAGATGCCGCCCGGGTCGAGCTACCACCTCGACGGCATGGTCCGGCAGATGAACGAGTCGAACGCGTCGATGGCCATGGCGCTCGGGCTCGCCGTCATCTTCATCTACATCGTGCTCGCGTCGCAGTTCGAGAGCTTCATCCACCCGCTCACCATCATGGTGACCCTGCCGCTCGCCATCGTGGGGGCGATCGTGGCGCTCTTCTTGGACGGGACGCCGATCGCGATGGGCTCGCTCATCGGCATCATCCTGCTCATGGGCCTGGTGACGAAGAACGCGATCTTGCTGCTGGATCGCGCGCTGGTGCGCGTGCGCGAGCAGGGCGAGACGCCGCTGCAAGCGGTGCTCGAGGCCGGCCCCGAACGGCTACGCCCGATCTTGATGACGAGCGCCGCGATGATCCTCGGCATGCTCCCGACCGCGATCTCGAACGGCGAGGGCAGCGAGTTCCGCGCGCCGATGGCCATCGTCGTCATCGGCGGCGTGGTCAGCTCCACGCTGCTGTCGCTCGTCGTGGTCCCGGTGGTGTACCTCGCCGTCGAGGGCGCCAAGACGCGCCTCTCTCGGTTGTTGCGCCTCCGCCGACGGGCCACGGCCCCGCAGCCCGCGGAGTGACGCCGATCAGCAGTGCCTGAAGATCCAGGCGAGCGCGAACAGAAACCCGATCGTAGCCGCGAGCGCCAGCAGCGCCCGCACGGGATGACGCTCCGGCGTCCCCGTCTCCGTCTCCGTCTTGATCCCCTCGTCCACCTGCGCCACCGGCGCCGCCGGGCGCATCGTCTGACTCGACGGAGTGCGCGCGGCGCTGACGCGCGCGAGCCACGCGCGCTGCGTCTCCGCCTCGTTCGGGAAAAGCTCTTCGAGCCACCGGGCGAGCGCTTCGGGCATCTTCTCCTTGCGGCCGTATTTGCTCAGGAAGGCCTCGAGCTCGTCGGCCATCGCCGCGGCGCTGGGGAACCGATCCGCGGGATTGCGCGCCAGGGCTCGCCGCACGATCTGCCAGAGCGCGTCCGGGTAGAGCCCCTCGACGAACGTGCTCGGATCGACGATCTCCTGCTCGCGGATGGCGCGGAGGGTCTCCAGATCGTTCGCGCGCTTGAACAGGCGCCGGCCGGTCGTCATCTCCCAGAGGGTGGCGCCGAGCGCGTAGACGTCGATGCGATGATCGAAGGGCTCGTCGCCGATCTGCTCCGGCGCCAGGTACGGCACCTTGCCCTTCACGATGCCCTCTCCGCTCTTGGCGAGCCGGCCGACCGACTTGGCGAGGCCGAAATCGATGAGCTTGACGCGGCCGTCGTAGGTCAAGAACACGTTCGTCGGGTTGACGTCCCGGTGGATGACGTGCAGGCGGTGGCCCCGCTCGTCCTCGAGCTCGTGCGCGTACTGCAGCGCGCGAGCCACGCGCAGGGCGACCCACGCGGCGAGGTCGATCGGCATGCGCGTCTGCTGTTCGGCGCAGCGATCGAAGACGTCCATGAGCGGGCGGCCTAGCAAGAGCTCCATCGCGATGAAGCGGCTCTTGTCCTGGACGCCGAACTCCCGCGTCTCGATGATGTCCGGGTGTGACAGGCGCGAGAGGATCTTCGCCTCGTCGAGGAACATGTGGACGTACGCCGAGTCGTCTGCGAGGTCGTCCTTGATCACCTTGATGGCGACCGCCTCGCCCGAGCCGTCGACGCGGCGGCCGACGTAGATGACCGCCATGCCGCCGCCGCCGATCTTGGGCCCGACTTCGTAGGGGCCGAGGCGCTTCGGCGCCACGTTGGGAGCGGTCACGATCTGCCCAGGGTAGCAAAAGCGCGCCGGCGAGCGAAGACTGCGCCGCGCGCCGCGAAGACCGCCAGCAGCGGCTGCACGAGCACGTGGAAACGGCCCGTCCCGAACGTGGCGAGCACCGCCAGGACGAACGCGACGATCACGAAGAGGCTGGCCCGCACGGCGGCGTTCCGCCAGGGCCGCCTCCGTGTCAGGCCGCGAACCGCCAGCGCGAGCACGAGCCACCACGCGCCGTCACAGGCGACGCGCGCCCACGTCGCGTGGCGCGCGCTCATCGTGGGAGCGAAGAAGTCGTCGATGGCCCAGTGGTCCCACACGAAGAAGCGCGACAGCTTCGCGGGAGCGAGGACGATCGGCCGCAGCGGATGGCGCGCGAGTCCCTCCTTCGCGCAGCGCAAGCCGTCGTCGAGGCGTTCGACCTCGCGCGCCGGACCGCCGGAGTCGTCGCCCGGCAGCTCATAGTCGGAGAGCGCGCGGTAGCCGCCCGTCGCGCCCTCGCCGTGACCGATGCAGAGGTTCGCGGCCGCGCTCGTCGTGAGCCGGGTCCTTCCGAGCGCGTCGCGGTTGCGGGCGAGCCAAGGCGAGAGCACGAACACGATCGCGACGAGGAACGCGACCCACGACGTCCAGGGCAAGAACGCGCGCCGGCGCACCGCGAGCAGCAGGCCCGCGACGACCAGGGCAATGCTCGCCTCGCGGACCAGCATGGTCGCGCCGCACGCAAGGCCGGCGACGAGCCACCGCCACGGCGAGGCCGCGGGGCGCGACGCCCAGGCGAGGAGGATCACGTCCCCGACGACACAAGGCAACGCGAGGTTCTCGGACAGCAGCAGGCCCGGCAGCACGATCAGCGAGGGCCAGAGCGCCACGATCGCGGCGGCGATGCGCGCGACCGCCGCGCCGTACGCGAAGCGCGCCAGCGCGTAGGTGGCGAGCACGGTGAGCGCGCCGAGCGCAACGTTGCCGAGGCCGACGGCGAGGTCGCCGGCGTGAGCCGCGTAGAAGAGGCTCATCCACGCCGGCCAGCCCGGGACCCAGAAGGCCGACGGTCCGGCGCTCGTGGCGTAGCCCACGCCGCGAGCCAGCGAGTGGGCGAGCGCGCGGTACGCCGCGGCGTCGGTGACGACCGCCCGCGGTCCGAGCAGCACCCAGAACAGGCGCGCGGCGATCCCGGCGGCCACGGCGAACCATGCAACATGCACGCATTTCGTCGAGCGGCCCGCGCTCATGGCGGCGCGGCGCCGTAGATGCGGAGCTCGCCCCTCTCGAAGCGCAGCGCGTGCGAGGGCGGCGCCTCGACGTCGTCGCCCCAGGCGAGGACCCACGCGTGGCGCGCGGCGATCCGCGCGAGCTCGGCCCGCGCGGCAGACGAGCGCGATTGCGCGAGCTCCGCGAGCCGCAGCGGGTGCTCTTCCACGGGCGGGGGCGTGCGATAGCCGAGGGGGAACGATGGAGAGTGCGCGAAGACGAGCGGCGCGCTCGTGTGCTTCGCGACGACGTAGAGGCCCCAGCCGTTCGCCAGCGCCCAGGTGTTCTCGCTCGAACCTTTCGGATCGAGGATGCAGGGGAACAGATCCGCGCGCTCGGGGACCGCGTCGACGCCTGCGGCGATCGCGTCCATCTCGCGTCCAAGGCGCAGGTAGTCGTAGCCGAGGCCCGCGGAGCAAGCGACCCCGGCGGCCGCGACGACCGCGACGAGCGGCGTGGGGACGCGCTCGGGAGCGCGCACGAGCGCCGCCGCGTAAAGGAACGGGAGCACGCGGCTGTTCACCGCGAACCAGTCGAGCATCTCGCTCGGCACCACGAAGGCCATCACGAGCAGCACCGCCACCGCCGGCGCCGACAGCAACGGCACCTCTTCGTGGCGCCCGCGGAAGAGCGCCCAAGCGAGGACTCCGAACGGGATGAGCGATGCGAGCTCGGCCTTGCTGAACGCCCACGCGTACTTCGCCCAGAGCTCGTAGGCGGTCTCCCAGACGGGCCGGTACGAGAGGCGGTGGACCGACGCGGTGTGCGCGCGCCCGACTTCCGCGAGGACGGACCACGCGGCGAGGCCGAGGGCGAGGACGAGGGGTGCGTAGGGACGGAGCGCGGCCAGCCGGCGAGCCCGCAGCGCCTCGATCGCCGCGAGCAGGGCCACCATCGCGAGCGCGAAGACGTGCGTGTACCAGACGAGGATCCCCAGGACGCCGAGCGCGAGCGCGCGCGAGGTCCGCGGCGCGCGCCGTTGCCGGGCCGCGAGCAGCACGCACCCGAGCGCGAGCGCCGAGCCGAGCGCGTAGTCGAGCATGCCCATCGCGACGAACCAATTGTGCGCGAGCGGGACCGCGAGCAGCGTCGCGAGAGGGACGCGCGCGCGACCGCCGAGCTCGAGGACCAGACGCGGCACGACCCACGAGTAGGCCGCGAGCGTGAGCAGGACGAAGAGCTTCGCACCCGACAGCAGGTGCGCGTCCCCGAACGGCCACAAGAAGGCAAAGAGCGTCGAGTTGGTCTTGAGGAAGCCGTAAAAGACCAGGTTCGGGTAGTCCTCCAAGTGGCGGATCACCGTGGCGGTGGCCAGATGCGCGGGCAGATCCTGGAGCGGCGGCACCCGCGCGAGCATCAGAGGCCACGCCGAGAGCGACAGCAGCAGCGCGGAGGCGAGCGTACAGAGCGCCCGATCGCTGCCGCACGCTCGAGCGCAGCGAGAGTTCGGAGCGGAGCTTCGACCGGAGAGGGTCCGCCGCATCGGGCGTGACGCTATCACGTGCGGCGCGCGTACCGCAGAAGTCGGCGCCCGCCGCTCGGCGTCGCGTACTCGAGCGCGCGATCGAGCGCGCAGCCCGGGGCCTCGGGCGCGGCGCCCTGGGCGAGCAGCACCCAGACGCCGCCCCCGGGACGCACGAGGCGCGTCCCGAGCGCGAGCCACTCGTCGGGCGCGAGCGTCGCGCGCGATACCGCCTCGTCGAACACGCCGGGCTCGAGCGACTCGCCGCGCTTCTCGAGGAGGGTCACGTCGGACCGCCGGAGCTCGCCGAGCACGGTTCGCAGGAACGCGACGCGCTTGCGGAGCGGTTCGACCAGCGTCACGTGCAGATCGGGGCGGAGCAGCGCGAGCCCCAGGCCGGGCGCGCCCGCGCCCGTCCCCACGTCGACGATCGACACGTTCGGCGCGAGCTCGCCGGCGAGCTCGGCGGCGTCCGCGAGCATCAGCCACGCCAGCGCGGCCCCGTCCTTGGCCGCGGTCAGGTCCATCTTCGCGTTCCACTCCGCGAGCCGGTCGAGCCACCTCGCGATGGAAGCGAGGATCTCGGTGCCGGGCGCCGGCAAGCTCAAGGAGGCGAGCACCTCGCGGATGGGCCAGCCCGCGGCGGGCCTCTCGGGTCGTCGATCCATACGCCCGCGAGCCTAGCCAAAACTCCCTTGAACCGCCCGGCCTTCGGGGGCACCCCAGACAACGTGCCCGCCGTGGCTCGGTCGAAGTGTGCTAACGAGGGCCAGATGCCCGAGCTCGATTTCGACAAGCTCGAGTCCCTCGTGCAGGCCCACGCTCCCGGGGCCAAGCTGGTGCAGGCCGAGATGGCGGGCGGCGCGTCGACCCGCCGCTACTTCCGCCTGGAGCTGCCGGGCGGCGGCCGCGCCGTGGCCATGTTCGTCCCCGAAGGGTCGAAACCCGAGGAGATCGCGAAGGAGGGTGTCCACCGCCGCTGGCCGTTCCTCGAGGTGAGAGACCTCCTCGAGGCCCACGGCGTCGACGTCCCGCGCCTCTATGGCGAGGACACCCAGAGCGGCTGGCTGCTGCTCGAGGACCTCGGCGACGACACGCTCGCCAACTATCTGCT
>DATIQP010000232.1:0-21826 GCA_035470765.1 Polyangiaceae bacterium
GCGGGCTGCACGCCGATCGAGCTGCTCGAGCGGCGCGAGCGCGTGCTGCGGCACGACGAAGAAGAGGCCGTTCGCTTGACGTACGTCGCGGCGACGCGCGCGAAGGAGCTGCTCGTCGTGCCGGTCGTCGGCGACGAGGCGATGAGCGACTCGTGGCTCTCGGTGCTCGGACCCGCGGTGTATCCGCGCCCGGACGACTGGCGCGCGTCGCGCGCTGCGCCCGGCTGCCCGGCGTTCGGCGACGACTCGGTGCTCGAGCGCCCCGACCGCACCGAGCGCGACAAGCGCAGCGCGGTCCGACCCGGCCTCCACCTGCCGCAAGGTGGCGCGCACACCGTGGTGTGGTGGGACCCGCGCGCGTTGCGCCTTCGGGCCGAGCACGACGCGGGGCTCCGGCAGCAGAAGATCCTGGCCGTCGACGAGGCCGCGGGGCGCGACGCGGGCAGCGAGCGCGAGCACGAGGCCTGGCAGAAGGCGCGCGCCGCCGGCATCGCCCAGGGCAGCGCGCCGACGTTCCGCGTGCAGACCGTGACCGCGCGGACCCAGGGCGAGGTCGCCGCTGGCGAGGAGCCCGTGGAGCTCGCGCGCACCAGCGCCCCGCGCGAGGGCCGCCCGCGCGGCAAGGCGTTCGGCGTGCTCGTCCACGCCGTGCTCGCCGAGGCGCCGTTCGACGCCGACGAGGCCACCGTGCTCGCGGTGGCTCGGACGCAGGGCCGGATGCTCGGCGCGACCGACGCGGAGATCGACCACGCCGCCCGCGCCGCCCGCAGCGCCCTGGAGCACGCTTGGCTCCGGGAGGCGAGCCGCGGCGAGCACCGCCGCGAGTCCCCGATCCTCTTGCGCCAGCCCGACGGCACGCTCGTCGAGGGCGTGCTCGATCTCGCGTTCCGCCGGGGCGATCGCTGGGTCGTCGTGGACTTCAAGACGGACCAGGAGCTCTCCGACCAGCGTGCTGCCTACGAGGAGCAGGTGAGGACCTACGCCCGCGCCGTCGCGGCGGCGACGGGCATCCCCGCCGACGCGGCGCTGCTCCTGGTGTGAGGGAAGTTTTCCAGGGGCGCCCCGTATGAGGCGCCATCATGCAACGCACCCTAGCTCGCCTCCTCACCCTCTCCGCCGTCGGTCTGGTCGTCGCCTGCGCGACCAACGTCACGCCGACCGATCCCTTCGCCGACTACACGACCCGTGCCCAGGGCACGATCGTCCTGCGTGCTTCGCACGCGCCGAACGACAGCACCATCGCGCCGAGCGTGGCGGTGTCGTTCATTCCGGACTCGACCGCGCTGAGCCGCTGCGGGACGACGACCTCGGGCACGTGCGAGATCACGCAGGCGCCCGATTGCAGCTCCCTGAAGTGCGGCATGGGCGAGACCTGCGGCTTCGACGACTCCTGCCAGGCGTCGTGCGTGAAGGCGTGCACCAAGAGCTGCGGCGCCGACCAGAACTGCGCGTTCGAATCCGACGGCACCATGGCGTGTCACGCGATCGAGTCGTTCGACGTGGGGCCCATCGCGTTCTCGGGGACCGAGATGCCCATCGCGCTCTACCCGCCGTACGCCTGGAAGACGGCCGACACGGGCTCTCCGTTCGCGCCCAACGCGGCCCTGCGCGTCACGGCCGAGGGGCCGACCGGCGCGGGCTTCGTCGGCTTCGACACGAGCTTCACCGCCACGACCTTGCTCGAGGCGAACCCGCCGCTCGACCAGCTCGCGCTCTCCGACGTCTTCGGCTCGGACGATCTGCACCTCGGCTGGACGCCGGGCAACGACCGCATCTTCATCGAGGCCACCGGCGCGGGCGGTTCGGCGCGCTGCTGGGCGGCCGACCCCGCCGGCGGCTACGATCTGTCGCGCGACGTGCTCAGCGCGGTCATGGGCGACACCAACGCCGTGCAGCTCTCGATCGAGCGCTATCGCCTCGATCGCCACAAGGACATGAAGACCACGGGCTCGCTCGACGGCCAGAACGTCCAGCCCGTCGCCTGGCTCGACCTCGTCACGTCGTCGACCGAGTCGATCTCCCTCGAGGCTTGCACCAGCACGCAGACGTCGTGCGGCTCCAAGTGCGTCGACACCTCGAGCGACCCCAACAACTGCGGTAGCTGCGGCAACTCCTGCAGCGGCGGCGCGTGCGTGTCCGGCAGCTGCCAGAGCAGCAGCAGCGGCTCGTGCAGCTCGTGCCAGGCCTCGGCCGACGTCGGCTCGTGCAGCTCCGAGTATTCGTCGTGCACCGGCACCTGCAAATCGCTGCTGACCTGCGTCGAGTCGTGCGGGAGCGATCTCACGTGCCAGCAGACCTGCCAGTCGACCTACCCGAGCGGCGCCAGCGCGTTCAGCAGCTACTGGAGCTGTATCTGCGGGACCGCCTGCTCCACGGAGTGCGGCCCGGCCTGCGGCAACTGAAGTGGTATAAGGAGGGTATGGTTCGTCGCGCCGCCCTCCTTTCTTTCGTCGGATTCTCTGCAGCCATCCTCGTCGCCGCGTGCGGTTCGGGAGGGAGCGGCTTCGGCGACGGAGGCACCGACGGCGGTGGGGACGGTTCGTTGTCGTGCTCGGGGTCGCAGCAGTCGTGCGGCGGCAAGTGCGTCGACACCTCGTCGGATCTGAACAACTGCGGCAGCTGCGGGAACACCTGCGCCGGAGGCGATCTCTGCTGCGCCGGCAAGTGCGTGAAGTCCACGGGGTGCGACTTCGCGGTCACGAGCATCAACCCCGTCCGCGGCAACCAGAGCGGCGGCGACTACATCACGCTGACCGGCGCCGGCTTCACGCCCGACATGGCCGTCTTCATCGGCGACGGCCGCGCTCCCACGCTCGTCCTCGACGGCAACCACGCCCGCATCCAGACGCCGCCGGGCCCGGTCGGGACCTACGACATCACGCTCGTCAGCACCAAGGGCACGTCGCTCACGCGCAGCATCTTCCAGTACGTCGCCGCGGGCATGGCGTTGCCCTGGCAGAAGAAGCCGATGGCCAGCGTGCGGGGCGAGCACCCCGGCGTCACGGTCCTGCAGGACGGCCGAGTGCTCATCGCGGGCGGCACCACCGTTCCGGACAGCGCCGTGGACTGCCTCGCCACCGCCGAGATCTTCCAGCGCGGCCAGACCGACACCGTGACCCCCGCGGCCAACACCATGGCGGTTCCGCGCTGGCACGACGCCGCCGTGACGATGCTCGACGGTCGCGTCCTCGTCGAAGGCGGCGCCGTGTGCACCGGCACGGCGTGCAAGACGGCGGACCTCTTCGACCCGACGACCAACATGTTCAAGCCGACCGCGAACCTCATGAGCGAGGACCGCACCTCGACCTGGGCGGTCTTGATGGTCGACGGGCGCGTGATGATCACCTCCGCGCAGTCGGCGACGGTAGAGATCTACGATCCGACGGCCGACTCGTTCTCCACCGTGGCGCTCAACACCATCCACTACTTCGGCCAGCGGATCGTTCGCATGCGCGACGGTCGCGTCATGGTGATGGGCGGCGACGGGTGCCAGGGGCAGTCGACCTGCGGCCCCGCGCAGACCGTCGCCGAGATCTTCGACCCCAAGACGAACAAGTTCACCCTTGCCAAGCCGATGAACCAGGGACGAAGCCAGTTCACGGCCCACGTCCTCCCCGACGGGCGCGTCATGGTCTTCGGCGGCGCGTCGAGCTCGGCGGGTGGCGTCAACGCGCCGATGGACTCCATCGAGGCCTACGATCCGAAGGCGGACACGTGGACGGTGATGCCCTACAAGCTCACGGTCGGCCGCACGTGGCACGCGAGCGCCCTGGTGCGCGACGGCACGATCATCGTGATGGGCGGCTACACCACGGTGTCGTGCACCCCGTCGGACAGCGTCGATCAGGTCGATCCGATCGCCGGAACCGTGACCCCCTTCGGCACGCTGCCGGATCCGAACACCGAGTGGAACGCCATCACCATGCTCGACGGCTCCGTCATCGGCGTGGGCGGCGGCGCGTGCGGCGGCAACGCGCTCCCCGATCTCGACTTCCTCCCGGGCGTGCCCATCCCGAACTGATCCCGTGGGGTCGTCGGACATCACCGTCTTCGGCTACGGCGCGGGCGGTGCGTCGTCCGCGCTGCGAAGCCGCTTCGCCCAGTTCGCGGAGCTGCTCGCGAAGAAATCCAAGCTGGAGATCTCGCTCTTCGAGTCGAGCTCGTACGAGGAGCTCGCGACCGCCGTCGTCTCCGGTTACGTGGACGTCGCGTGGCTGCCGCCGATCCCGTACATCGCCCTCGAGCGACACGGCGCCGTCGTGCCGCTCGTGCAGCTGCACCGGGGTGGGCGCTCGACGTTCCACTCCGTCCTGGTCGTGCGTGCGGACTCCCGGTTTCACGAGCCGCAGCAGCTGGTGCGCGCCCGCGCGGCGTGGGTCGATCGCTACAGCGCGAGCGGCTTCGTGGTCCCGCGCGTCGCGCTCGCGAACCTCGGGATCGACCCGCGCACGGCGTTCTCGGAGCAGCGCCTCTGGCGATCGCACGAGTCCGCCATCCGCGTGGTGGTGGGCGGCCGTGCCGATTTCGCCGCGACGTACGCCGGCATCGGCCCCGACGGCGCGATCGAGCGAGGTCCGTGGCTCGACGTGAAGGGGGCCTCCGACGCGGTGCGCGTCCTCGCTGTCCTGGGCGAGATCCCCGGAGACGTCGTCGCCGCGCACGCCGGCCTCGACGCCGCCAAGCGCCAGCGCCTCACCGCCGCGCTGCTCGCCGTCTCCCACGACAAGCGCAGCCGCCTGCTCGCCAACGACGCGTTCGGCGTCGA
Source organism: Polyangiaceae bacterium (assembly GCA_035470765.1). Classification (GTDB taxonomy): domain Bacteria; phylum Myxococcota_A; class Polyangia; order Polyangiales; family Polyangiaceae; genus DASXHD01. Next base: position 4,766 of record DATIQP010000232.1, read on the forward strand.
CGAGTTCCGCCCGTTCGCGGCGGACGGCTACGTCGAGCTCCGCGAGCTCACCGAGCGCGCCTCCGACGCGGGCCTGCTCGACCTGGCCGAGGGCGCGGACCAGACCGGCATGCACGTCGCGTCGCGGTGAGCCGGCGCGTGGCGGAGGAGGAGGGATTCGAACCCACGGTACCTTTCGGTACGCCGGTTTTCAAAACCGGTGCCATAGACCACTCGGCCACTCCTCCGATGAGCCATTTGTAGCGGTTGTTCTACCGACGCGCGAGCCCGAGGTACTTGGACGCCTCGCGGCGCGTCAGCCCGCTCATCTGCTCGCCGTGCCGCGCGACGAAGGCGCGCACGAGCTCCGGCCGCTTGTGCGAGACGTCTCGCAGCACCCAGCCGATCGCCTTGCGGATGAAGAACTCCTTTTCGCCGAGCATCGGCACCGCGATCTGCTCGAACAGCTCGAAGTCTCCCGCTCCGTGCCGGAGATCGCGCAGCTGGCAGAGCAGCGCGGTACGCCGCACCCAGAAGTCCCGGTCCTTCGCCCATCCGAGCACGACCGCCGCAGGGCTGGGCGCCCTCGCGAGCGGCGCGGGCACGACGTTCGTCGCAATCCAGTCGACGTAGGCCCAGCCCGCCGATCGTCGCACGAGCTGGACGAGCCACGGCAGGTGCGACGGCTCGAGCAGCTTGCGGCGCTTCTCCAGGATCGCGATCGCCGCGGACCAGAGCTCGTGCTCGCGCGTCGCGTAGAGGGCGCGGCAGACCGCGACGACTTCGCGTGCATTCTGCAACGGTCGTTCGCGCAGGTAGTCGGAGGCGGCCGCGCGAACGCCCGGGTTGGCCACGCCGTAGAACCGCAGCTGGCTCTTCAGGTAGGCCTTGGCGCCGGCCGCGCGGGACTGGTCGCCCTCGGCACGGAAGCGCTTGCGGAAGAAGGCGAGCGCAGCCTTGGCGAGACGTTCGGGTTGCGCGGGGCGGGCGGATCCGGCATCCATGAGGCCCAGTGCTCACCACACTTTTGCTCGCGCGTCACGGCGAGACCGATGACAACGCCCGCCAGGTCTTCCAGGGCCGCGCCGGGAGCGGCCTCAACGAGCGCGGGCGCGCACAAGCCGAGCGGCTCGCCTTCCGCCTCACCAAGCGCGGCGTGAGCGCCATCGTCTCGAGCGATCTCGATCGCGCCAAGGAGACGGCGCTCATCGTCGCCCACATCACCGGGATCGCCCCCACGTTCGACGCCGATCTGCGCGAGGTGGACGTCGGGGACTGGACCGGGCTCTCGCACCGCGAGGTCGAGCAGCGTTTCCCGGACGAGTGGGGGGCGTGGACCAACGGGCTCGACGTGAGGCGTGGCGGCGGCGAAACGTACGAGGAGCTCTCGGAGCGCATCCGGGGCGCCATCGACCGAATCGCCCACGCCCACATGGGCAAGACCGTGCTCGTCGTCTCGCACGGCGCCGCCCTGCGCAGCTACGTGTGCCGCACGCTCGGCCTCGCGGCCCAAGGGCCGAGCTCGCTCGGCGGCATGGAGAACACCGCGCTCGCGCTCTTCACCATCGCGGACGGGCGCATGCGCCTGCGAGCGTGGAACGACCACGCCCACCTCGAGGGCATGTAGCCCTACTACTTGATGCCCATGTGCAGCGAGCCCTGCGACGTCTGCGTGGGCGGCGGCGGAGGAGGCGGCGTCGTGGCGACCGCGGTCGCCTTGGTGGACGCGGACGGCCTCGGCGGGGAGGGCTTGATCGCCGCGTGAGCCACGGACGCCGCGGGTCGCGGTGGCGTGGCCGAAGCGATCGCCGAGGCAGGAGTCTCCGGCGACGACGCGACCGGCGACGGGGCGGGCACCGGATCCGGAGCCGCCGCGTTCGTCGCCTCCGCCTGCGTGACGATCCCGCGCGGCCCTCGCACGGTGTCGTCCGCGCGCGATCGCATCGCGACGAGCACGATGACGCCGACGCCCGCCAGGCCCGCCACCGCGGCCACGACCCAGAGCAGCGGCCCCGATCTCTTCGGGAGGCCTGCCGCCGTGTGCGTCTGGCTCCACTCGGGAGAGGTCGTGGCCGCCCGCACCGCGGGCTGCGGCGTGTGCGCGGAAGACATCACGGCCGTCACGCTCGCGGGCGACGGCGTCGCTCCGGTGGCGGGGGCCTGCGGAGCCAGCGACGCCCCGAGCACGCGCGCGATGCGTTCCATCGAACGGGGCCCCTCCGGCGAGAGCGGCGCGAGCGCCCTGGCGAGCTCCGCGACGTCGCGAAAACGGTCGTTCGGATCCTTGGCGAGGCACCTCGCGAGGATCGCGTCGACGCCGGCGGGAGCGTCCGGCCGTTGGTCGTGCAGGCGCGGCGGCGGCGCTTGCAGGATCCGCGCGACGATCTCCGGCATCGTGTCGGCCTGGTACGGCGGCGTGCCCACGAGCGCCTCGTAGAGCACGATGCCGAGCGACCAGATGTCGGACCGGTGGTCGACGTGCTTGGCGCTCATGAGCTGCTCGGGCGACATGTAGAAAGGCGAGCCCATCACCGCCTGCGTGCTCGTGATGCCGCCCGTTCCCGCGACGGTCGACTTGGAGATGCCGAAGTCGAGCACCTTCACCATCGACGTCTTGTCGGCGCGCCGAGCGAGGAAGAGGTTCGCGGGCTTCAGGTCGCGGTGGACGATGCCAGCCGCGTGCGCCTCCGCGAGGGCCTCGCACGCCTGGAGCAGGTAGCGCGCCGCCTCCTCGACCGGGAGGCGGCCGTCGGCGGCGATCCTGTGCGCGAGGTCGACGCCCTCGAGGTACTCCATCACGATGTACGGCGCGCCGCTCTCCAGCGTGCCGACGTCGATGACGCGCGCGACGTGCTCGCTCTGGATCTTCACCGCCGCGCGCGCCTCGCGCGAGAAGCGGGCGACGACCTCTGCGTTGGCAAGGGCCTCCGGGAGGAGGAACTTGATCGCGACCCGCTGATCCAGCTGCTCGTGGGTCGCCGCGACGACGACCCCCATTCCGCCGGCGCCCAGCACGCGATCGACGCGATATTTTCCCGCGAGGAGCTGACCGATCTCGACGGGCGCTGAAGCTTGCATCATCCCAACCCATCACCATAGCCCCGCACTCGCGACCGAGTCCATGCGGCGACGCTGTAAACATGACATACGCCTTGTGCGCGCCGTCACGGCCCTGCGATGCTGCTTTCATGCGGCTCGTGCGAGCGATTGCAGCGGGAGCGGTGCTCTGCGCAGCATCGTGCCCCGCCCGCTCGTTCGCGCAGCAGCCGCGCCGGCCTCCACTGCCCACGCCGGCGTCGCCGAAGACGCTCGCCGACGCCCTCACCGGCGACGCCAAGGCCAGCTACGAGGCCGGCAAGCTGCTCTTCGGCGACGGCGACTGGGAGGGCGCGGAGATCAAGTTCAAGGCGGCCTACGACGCTTCCGGCGACGCGCGCCTGCTCTGGAACATGGCCGCGTGCGAGAAGAGCCAGCGCCACTACGCGCGCACGGAGGAGCTCGTTCGCCGGTACCTCGACAAGGGCGGCGACACGCTGACCGAGCAGGATCGAGCGGACGCCAAAGCGCTGCTCGAGGCGATCGATTCGTTCACGGTGAAGCTCGCCGTGCGCGTGAACGAGCCCGGCGCCGAGGTGTTCATCGACGACACGTCGGTTGGAACCTCTCCGCTCCCCAAGCCCGTGGTCGTCGACATCGGCACCCGCAAGATCGTGGTGCGCAAGGAGGGCTTCAAGGAGTCCGAGCAGCAGGTGCCCGTCGGCGGCAGCGCCACGGCGAGCCTCGACGTGAAGCTGACACCGCAGATCCACGAGGGGAGCGTGCACATCGTCACGCTCCCCACTGCGGAGATCTCGATCGACGGCAACCGCGTGGGCGTCGGTCGCTACGACGGCAAGCTGAAGAGCGGCGGCCACACGCTGCGCGTCACGGCGGCGGGCATGACGCCGTACCAGACCGAGGTCGTGGTCAACGACGACGAGAGCCGCGCCATCGACGTCCCGCTCGAGCGCGCCCCCGAGCCGCCCAAGCCCAAGGAGTGGTCGCCCGGCGGTGAGGTCGCCGTCTCGATGGGCCCCGGCGTCAAGATGCAGAATGGCACCGCCGCGTTCTTCGACCTCCGCGCGGAGATCGGCTGGAAGCCCGGCTGGCCGACGGAGCTCGGCTTCATCGTCGACGTCGGCAGCATCGATCCCTCCGCCAACAACTGCGCCACCAGCTACCACGGGCCGAACCCGACCGGTCCTGGTGACGTGGACGTGCGCTATGGGTTTTCGAGCTGCCTGTTCGTGAAGCCGGGCCTCGAGCTCGTCGTCCACATTCTGCCGCGCAGCCGCTTCGACGTCACCCTCGGCGCCGAGGCGGGCTTTCGCTTTCAGTTCGTGCAGTACGCCTCCTACGACCCGCTTCATGCGCAGAGCGCGCCGGGGAGCGCCTTTCTCCCCGGCATCGACGCGGGCGGCCGGCTCGGCATCGACTACCACCCCGTCGCTCGACTGTCCCACTGGAGCGTCGGCGTTTTCGGTTCGTTCATCATGACGATCATCGGCCAGGAGGCCCCGGACAACAACGGTGGCCCGGGCATTCCACCGTCCAACGACCAGTCCAAAGGAATGAGCTACCCATGGCTGCTCTTCGGCGCGCGCACCTCGCTCATTTTTTGATCGCCGCCTCGTGCTCGGCCGTCGCCCCGGCGACTTCCGGCACGATCGAGGGCGTGGCCGCGATCGAGTTCATTCCGTGCAGTAGCAACCAGCAGTGCACGAACGAGAACGTCTCGGGCGCGGCGCTGTCACCCGGCGCCGCGTGGGTCACCCGGTTCACGTCGACGGGCGGGAATCCAAGCGACAACAGCGTCCAGCTCGAGAGGCTGACCTTCGACGGCGACGCCGGCGCGACCGTCGTGAAATCGATCCCGACCGCCATGCTGTCGGACGTGGCGGTCACGCCGGACGGTGCCAACGTCTACTTCCTGGGCGTCGAGCAAGGCGGACAGGTAGCCATGCTGCGCGCGCTGAGCGCCGCCGGCGCCGATCGGGCCCCCATCGCGCTCCCCAGCAACCAGGGCTGCGGCGACGTCCCGGGCCTGCTCGCGGACCCCGGGGCGGTGACCGTCGGCGTCGGAGGCTCGGGCGGGCCGAGCCAGGGCGGCAACAACGACCCGGACGTTTCGTACTGGCTGCAGGGCACGAGCTCCATCCCGAGTGACGTCCGTGGCGGCTTCGTCGCTCGCGTCAACGTCGACGATGGCGGGGTCGGTCCCACGCAGCCGACGACGTTCGTCATCACCTACTCGCATCACTTGATGGCCGCCGACGCGACGAACGTCTACTGGGTGGCGGGCCCCTCGCCGCAAGGCGAGGTGCACATGGCGCCTCGCGATCTCTCGGCGACGGAGTCGCAGCTCGCCGTCATCTCGAGCGGCGCGGCCCCGGTGGGCCTAGCAGCCGCGAACGGGAAGGTCGCCTGGTCCTCCACGGCGGACCTCTTCGGGACGACGCCGGGCTGCTGGATCTGGCAGAGCTCCGTGCTGGTCTTCCAGTCGACGACGTCGTGGTGCATGGGCCTCGCCATCGACGCCACGGACGCCTACTTCGCCACCGTGGAGATGCGCAGCTTCACAGACAACAGCGGACAGACCCAGACGTTCCTGGCCGCCACGGGCATGGCGCGCGTTTCGCTCGCGGGTCCCGCTCAGCAGACGCCGCACGTCCTCGCGCTCACCACCGACCGCATCTTCGGCCCGCGGCGAATCCTCGTCGACTCGCAGTACGTCTACGGCATCGACCCGGCCTACGTTCTTCGCGCGCCGAAGTCGGCGTTCGCGCCCTAAGCCCAGCGCAGCGCACGCCGACTAGCTCGCGGCCATCCGCCGCAGCGTCTCGAGGTTCGTCAAGCCGACCTGCTGGGCGACCTGCTCGCCGCCGCGGAACGCCATCACCGTCGGCACGCCGCGGATGCCGTAGCGCGACGCGAGCTTCGGCGCCTCGTCGACGTCGACCTTGACGACCTTGTACTTGCCCGCCGCCTCGTCGGCGACCTTCTCGATCACCGGGGCGAGCGCCTTGCACGGGCCACACCACGACGCCGTGAAATCCACCAGCACGGTCTTGTCGGCCTTCAGGACCTCGGCGTCGAACTCGGACTCACCCACGTACGGAACCTTGCCACTCATGCTTTCTTCTCCTGGAAATCCATCCATCGTTCATGCCGTCGCGTTCGCTCGCCCACGCAGCGCGTGGGGGCGGCCGAGCGACACCGCTCGGTCCATGAAGCTCGAGATCGTGACCTCCGCGAGGGCTTCGCCCAGGCCGCGACGGGCGCGCGCCGCCACGTCGGCGAACGCCTCGCGCATGCCGGCGCCGATGGCGCAGCGCACGCTCGGCTGGCCGGAGCTCGGCGTGAGTGGACCGAACGGCTCCACCGCCTCGTAGACGTCGCGCAGCGAGATCCGATCGGGCGAGCGCGCGAGGCGATACCCGCCGCCGCGGCCCTCGTGGGCCGAGACGAGCCCCGCGCCGACGAGCGCGCGCATGACGCGCCGGACGATGACCGGGTTGGTGCACACGCTCGCGGCGATGACGTCGCTGGACGCTTCGTGTCGGCTCGCCAGGAAGGCGAGCGCGTGAGCGGCGACTGCGAAACGACCGGAGCTCATCGCGTTTATCTGTAACCATCATGGTTTCAGTGTCAACCGACGGAGGCGGAGGCGGAGGCGCAGGCAGAGGCGGAGACGCAGGCAGAGGCGGAGACGGAGGCGGATGCGGAAGCCGTCTTGGCGGTTGGATGCCCCTCGGTACGACCGGGTATCGAATCGCTACTACCCAAACAGTTACGCACCGTTGTGTTCGGCGGCGTCGAAGCGGCCGGCCGTGGAACTTGCGCGTGGGCGCCCGGACGACTAGATAGCGTCTCCCCCATGGCACGCGTCACCGTTGAAGATTGCCTCGAGCGCGAAGAGAACCGCTTCGCACTCGTCATCCTGGCCTCCCACCGCACCCGTCAGCTGATGAAGGGCAGTACGGCCCTCGTCCACTCCAAGAACAAGGCGGCCGTCACCGCGCTGCGAGAGATCGCGGCCGGCTACGTCCACTTCGATCGGACGAGCAACGAGGCTGTGCAGGACTGGATCGATCACCAGATCAAGGCCAGCGTCTGACGACGGGCGTTCGGCGCCCCCGCACCGATCACGAGCTGCGCGCCGGCGCGCTCGCCCACTACGACGACCCGGCACAGTACACGGCGACCTATCGGCGCCGCGTGGCCGACGTCACCTACTACGTCGAGCTCGCGAGCAAGGCCCGAGGCGCGGTGCTCGAGTACGGCATCGGAAACGGACGCATCGCGCTGCCGATGGCACGCGCGGGCGCTCGCGTCTGGGGCATCGATCACTCGCGGCCGATGCTCGCGGATCTCGAGCGCCGACTGTGGGACGAGCCCGAGCTTCGCGAGCGCATCGTGGCGCGCCAGGGCGACATGCGCACCGCCCGGCTGCGTCGGCGGTTCGCGCTGGTGCTGGCCCCGTTCAACGTGCTGTTGCACCTGTACACGCGCGAGGACGTCGAGCGCATGCTCGCGCGCGTGCGAGAGCACCTGGCCCCGGGCGGTCGCTTCGTCATGGATCTTTCGGTGCCGATGCCGGAAGACCTCGCGCGCGACCCGACGAAGCCGCACCACGCGCCGCGCTTCCGTCACCCGACGGCGGGAGTGGTGCGCTACCGGGAGTTCTTCGACTACGATCGCGCGCGGCAGATCCTCTTCGTCACGCAGGAGATGACCCCCGTGAACGACCCCCGCGCGTGGTTCGCCGTCCCACTCGCGCATCGGCAGTTTTTCCCGCAGGAGTGGCAGGAGCTGCTGCACTACAACGGCTTCGACGTCGTGGAGCTGTACGGCGATTTCGACAAGGGGCCGTTTCGGAGTCACAGCGACGTCATGGTGGTCCATGCCCGCGCGCGGAGGCGGAAGACGTGAGCATCCCGCAGGCCCTCGCGCGGGTCACGGAGCGCATCGCCGCGGCGGCGAAGGCCGCGGGGCGCGATCCGAGCCGCATCAAGCTCGTCGCCGTCACGAAGACGCACGGCGCCGAGGTCATTCGCGAGGCGTACGCGTGCGGGCAGCGCGCGTTCGGGGAGAGCTACGCTCAGGAGCTCGGGGAGAAGGCGAGCGCCCTCGCCGACCTCGGGGAAGTCGAGTGGCACTTCATCGGCCACCTGCAGACCAACAAGGCGAAGATCGTCGCGAAGCACGCCCACGTCGTGCACACCGTGCACTCGCGGGAGCTCGCCGCCGAGCTCGGCAAGCGCGTCGCGGGGGCGGGCCGCGCGCCGCTGAGCGTCCTCGTCGAGGTGAAGCTGAGCGAAGAGGCGAGCAAGCACGGCGCGGCGCCCGCGGACCTCGGCGCGCTGCTGGAGGCGATCGACGAGGACTCGCGGCTGCGCTTGCGCGGGTTGATGACCATGCCGCCGCTCGGCGATCTCGACGTCGCGCGGCGCACCTTCGAGGCGCTCGCCCTCTTGCGAGACCGCCACGGCGGCGAGGCGCGCCTGCCCGAGCTGTCGATGGGCATGACGCACGACTTCGAGACCGCGATCGCGTGCGGGGCGACGCTCGTGCGCGTGGGCACGGCGATCTTCGGAGAACGGGCCTAGCCGTCAGCGGCCGAGCAGCCGGTCGATCCAGCTGGCGCCCTTGTGGCCCGCGTGGGCGAGGCGCTCGCGCAAGGCAATGGCGCGCGCGTCCGCGGGGGAGATCTGCAGCGCGCGATCGATCGCGGCGCGCGCGCCCTCGCGGTTCCCCGCGGCGATGAGCGCCTCGGCGAGGACGGCGAAGGCTCGCGACGACGAGGGGTCGAGCTCGCCCGCGCGCCGGGCGTGCGTGGCGGCCGCCGAATCTCCCGCGGCGAGGAGCACGCTCGCCATCTCGAGGTGGCTCACCGCGGAAGCCGGTGCCAGCGCGAGCGCGCCGAACGCGGCCTGCTTCGCGCGCTCCAGGTGCCCGAGCCGCCGCTCCGCCACCGCGACCGCGATGTGGGCCACCCAGCTCTCCGTCTCCACGGCGAGCCGGCGTGCGCGCGCAGCGACCGCTTCGAGGTCCTTCGCGTCGCCGTCGATCGCCGCGCGTACGGTGGCCTCGACGGAAGCCGCCGCGAGCGGGTTCTCGAGCTGCAAGCGAACGCGCGCGGCCTCGGCCGAGATTGGGTGGGCCGCCGCGGCTGACTCGAGCGCGCGGAGCCGCTCGAACGCGCTCGCGTGATCGCCCATCTCGTGCATGGCGCGCGCGAGAAGGATCGTGGCGACGCCGTCGTTCGGTTCGCGCTCGAGCGTCTGCTTGCAAAGCGCGGCGATGCGAGACGCGCGCGCCACGCCGGCCGTCTCGGCGGCGAGCGCGAGCTGCACGGCCCTTCGCAGCATCTCGGTGGGCAGGCCGCGATGGCCGAGGGCGTGGTCGACGAGCAGCTGCGCCGCGGCGGCGTCGCGCCGCGAGAGCGCCATCTCCGCGAGGCTCGCGAAGGCGCCGAGGTGCATCGGGAAGCGCGCGAGCAGCGCCGTCCACTCGGCGCACGCCGCGTCCGAATCGCCCGCCGCGGCCAGCAGCATCGCGTGCTCGTTCTGCACGTGCGGGTCGATCGCGTCGACGGACCTCGCCGCCTCGATCGCCTCGCGCGCGCCGTCGAAATCTCCGCCGGCCCTGCGCGCGCCCGCGAGCAAGGCGTGCGAGAGCGCGCGCTTCGCGTCCAGCGTCACGGCGCGCGCCGCGTGCCCCTCGGCTTCGGCCGGTCGCCCGAGGCGCATGCACACCGCCGCGGACGCTGCCGCCAGGGAGGCCTGGTCCGGAGCGTCGCTCGCGGCGGTCGTCAGAGTGCGCAACGCGCCCTCGATCGCGCGCGCGTCGGTCGAGCCGTGCGCGGTCTCCACCGCGATGGCGGCGAGCCGTTCTGCCGGGAACGCCGCGTCCTTCGCCTCGCCCACCGCGCGCGCGAGGTGAACGAGCGCGGCCGTCTCCGCGCCAGGTGCCGAGCCGCTCCGCGCGCGGATGTGCCACGTCTCGGCGAACAGCACGCTCTCGAGCGCGTCCCAGCCGAGCGGCTCGAGGCCGCGCAACGCGCCGAGCTCGCCCCCGACGCGCGCGCAGAGCTGGCCGAGCGTCTCCACGATCGAGCGCCCCGTCTGATCTGCGTCGAGCACCGCCTCGGCTCGCGCGCGCATCGCGCCCGTCTTCGGATCGAAGGCGAGGAGCGCGAAGGAGCCGCGACCCTCGCTCGGCGGATCGAAGGAACCGGTCAGGATGAACGAGACCTGCGACGGCGTCTCGTCGGCGCCGGGCATCGCGCGCCACTGCTCGGGTGTGACGAAGGCCTCGACCATCCCGGTCACGCCTCCGTCGGCGCCGTGGTGCCGGATCTGAGCGAGTCCGACGGCGCCGTCCTCCACCCGCGCGAAGGCGTGTACGAGCGACGCCAGGCCGAGGCCGAGGCCGCGCTTGGACTCGGGCACGCCGAACGGAATCACCAGCGCGCGCGGGCGGTCCACGGGATCACCTCGTGCCGGCGCGCGGGTTGAACGTGACGCGGGCGAGCACCTTGCCCTTGCCGCCCGCGGGCGGAGGGACCTTGAGCTTCTGCATGACCTGTGCGGCGCACGCGAGCAGATCCTTGTCGCCGCCCCACGGGTCGATGTTGGCGCCGGTGACGTAGCCGCGTCCGTCGATGGTGAGGTCGAACGTGCCGAACGCCTCGACGTCGCGGCCTTCCGCGCGCGCCTGCTTCTCGCACTCGTGCAGCTCGGGCGCGAGGCTCTCGAGCGCGACGTACGCCGCGGCCGTGTAGGCGTCGTTCGCGCTCGGCCCGTTGGCGGAGCCGTTCTTGGGCGCGAAGACCACGGGGATGACGATCGTGTCCTTGCCCGCCGGTGGCGGAGCGAACCGCAGCGCCTTCGCGTCGCCGCGCATGCACTCGACGACCTCCTTCTGGAGCTCGCAGGCGCCGTACGACTCGGTCTGGAGAACGCGCCCGTTCGGCCCGACGCGCAGCACGATGGCGACGTGGCCGAACTGCGTCGGGTCGTGGACGAGGCCGCGGTGGTAGCAGCTGCGGAACGCGGCGTGCGTGTCCTCGATGGCGCGCTCCGTCGCCGTTTGTCCCGTCAGGTTGGGGCGCACGTCGGCGGGGTCGATGTCGTTCTTCGAGCCGGGCGGCGGCGACCAGTCGGGGACAGGCGGGAACCAGTCCTGGCCGAGCTCGCCGGGCGGAGGGCACGACGCGAATCGGTCGACGCCGTCGGCGTTCACCTCGAACTCGGCGATTTCGATGCTCGTGCCGCGGTAGGCCGGGGGCGTCTTGGGCGGTTCGCTGCTCCCGCACGCGGGACCCAGCAGCGCGAGCGCTGCGACCGCTGGGAGGGATCGGCGGGAGACCATGGGCGGAGGCACAAGCATTACGGTGCCGTGGGCTTTTGCGCCAGCCCGAGATGCGCGCGATACTGCGCCACCGCATGCAGAAAGCCGCGCCCAAAGGCGACACCTTGTTCTCCCACGCGGCGCGCAAGGGCCAGCTGCCCGGCAAACCGCCCCTCGCCGACCGCATGCGCCCGGCGTCGATCGAGGAGTACCTCGGGCAGGAGCACCTGCGGGGCGAGGGGCGCTTCCTCGAGCGGGCCATCCGTGACGATCGCGTCCCGTCGATGATCCTCTGGGGTCCCCCCGGCTCGGGCAAGACGTCGCTCGGGCACGTCGTCGCGGCGCGCACCAAGGCGGCGTTCGTCCCGTTCAGCGCGGTGCTCGGCAGCCTCGCCGAGCTGCGCGTCATCGTCGAGGAGGCGCGACGGCTTCGGGCCGAGATGGGCCAGCGGACGATCGTGTTCGTGGACGAGATTCACCGCTTCAACAAGGCGCAGCAGGACGCTTTTCTTCCTCACGTGGAGTCGGGGACGATCGTCTTGATCGGCGCCACTACCGAGAACCCGTCCTTCGCCGTCAACGCGGCCCTCCTGTCGCGGTGCAAGGTGTTCCGGCTGGACCCTCTCGGCGACGACGACCTCGTCCGGCTGTTGCGTCGAGCTCTCGTGGACGAGGCGCGCGGCCTCGGGTCGTTCGCCCTGGGCGCCGAGGACGACGCGCTCGCCGCCATCGCCAAGGACGCCCGCGGCGACGCGCGCCGCGCGCTCACCACGCTCGAGATCGTCGCCGAGCACGCCCACGCTTCGGGCAAAGCCCAGCTCGATCTGCCGACCGTCGAGGAGGCCCACACCCACGCGCCGCTGCTCTACGACAAGACCGGAGAGGAGCACTACAACGTCGTCTCGGCCTTCATCAAATCGATGCGCGGCTCGGACCCCGACGCGGCGATCTACTGGATGATGCGCATGCTCGAGGCCGGCGAGGACCCGCTCTTCGTCTCGCGGCGCATGATCATCTTCGCCAGCGAGGACGTCGGCAACGCCGACCCGCGCGCGCTCCTCGTCGTCAACGCCGCGGACGAGGCGTTCCGACGGCTCGGCATGCCCGAGGGCATCTACCCGCTCGCACACGCCGTGCTCTACCTCGCGTCCACGCAGAAATCGAACGCGGTGAAGAACGCCTGGCAGCGCGCGAAGGCCGCCATCGAGGAGCACGGCGCGCTCCCCGTCCCGATGAAGCTGCGGAACGCGGTCACCAAGCTCATGAAGGAGGAGGGCTACGGCGCGAGCTACCGCTACCCGCACGACGAGGAAGGAGCCGTCGCCCGCGGCGAGACGTACCTGCCCGACGACCTCGTCGGCGCGGTCTTCTACGAGCCCGGCGATCGCGGTGAAGAGGCCAAGATCCGCGCGCGCCTCGAGGCCATCCGCGCGGCGCCCCGCGAGGACGGCACGCCTACGAAGTGAGCCCCTCGAGCGCGGCCTCGATCTCGCCGAGCGCGTGGGTGTCGCGCTTCGCTCGCGCCGCGACGACGCCGGCCTCGAGCCAGTCGCGCGCCTCCGCCTTGCGGCCGAGCTCCGCCAGCATCTGCCCGCACATCAGGTACATCGGCACGTAGTCCGGCGTACGCCCGCGCAGCGTCGTGAAGGTGCGCAGCGCGTCCTCGTGCCGGCCCAGCGACTTGTACTCGTTGGCGAGCCCGTACCACGCGAACGGATCCGTCGACCCGTCGGAGGTGACCTTCTCCAGGTAAGCGAGGCGCTTGCTCACGTGTGCTCCAGCACGCCGATGTACGGCAGGTTGCGGTGGCGCTCGGCCACGTCGAGGCCGTAGCCGATGACGAACTTGTCCTCGATCGTGAAGCCCAGGTAGTCGATCTTCATCTGGATGCGCGCGCGCGCTGGCTTGTGGAGCAGGGCGCAGATCTTCACGCTGCGCGGGTTGCGGGTGCGCAAGAGGTCCATCAGGTGCGCGACCGTGAGGCCGGTGTCGACGATGTCCTCGACGATGAGCACGTCCTCGTGCTCGATCGGGCGCGACAGGTCCTGCGTGATCTGCACGACGCCGCTGGATTCCGTCCCCTCGCCGTAGGAGCGCACGCCGAGGAAGTCGACGCGCAGGGGGAGGTCGATCGCCCGCGCGAGGTCCGCCGCGAAGACGAAGCTGCCCTTGAGGACGCAGATGAGGACGAGCGACTTGTCGGCGTAGTCCTTGGTGATGGTGGCGCCGAGCTCGGAGACCCGCTTCTGGATCTCTTCGCGGCTGAGCATGGGGTTGATGCGCTCGGTCATGGGTTGCCTGCTCCGCGGCCGACGCCGCGATGGACCCAAGCTGCTAGAGCCCCTCGCCCGGCACGTCAACGGCCGCGTGACTCCGCCGCCTCGATCTCGAGGGAATGCCCGTCGGTCGTCACGGTGACGGCGCCGTTCTGGTCCGTCCGCAGGACGCGGACGCCGGCCCGCGAGAGCGTGGCCATCGTGCTCGGGTGCGGGTGGCCGAAGCGGTTTCGCGTCCCGCAGGAGACGACGGCGAGGCTCGGCGCGACGGCCGCGAGCAGCTCTGGGGTCGAGGACGTGCGGCTGCCGTGGTGGCCGACCTTGAGCACGTCCGCGTGCAAGGCGGAGCCGTAGCGACGGATCAGATCGTGCTCCTCCTCGTGCTCGGCGTCCCCCTCGAACAAGAAGGCGCGCTGCCCGTACGACACGCGCAGCACGAAGGAGTTGTCGTTGGGCGGGCGATCCGGCTCCGTGTCGGGGCAGGGCGCGAGCACGTCGACGCGCGCCCCGCCGACGAGGTGCTCCCCGCAGACCTCGCGCGGCCTCAGGATGGGTGTATTCTGCAAACGAAGCCGCTCGAGCACTCGCGCGTACGCCTCCCCGAGCCCCTCGCGCTCGCCCTGGCCGGTGTCCCACATCTGGCCGACGCGAACGCCGTCGAGGCCGTGCAAGAGGCCGCCGAAGTGATCCGGGTGGGGGTGTGTCAATACGACGACGGACAGCCGGTCGCGCCTCCTCGCGCGGAGCACCGGCGCGATGACGCGCGCGCCCATGTCGACCGGGCTGCCGACCGCGCCGCCGCCGTCGACGAGCATCGCGCTGCCGTCGGGCAGGTCGACGAGCGCCGAGTCGCCCTGCGCGACGTCGAGGAACGTCACGCGCAGCACGCCGTGCGGCTGCCCGAGCGTGCGCGCCGGCAGCTCCAGCAGGACGATCGCGCAGCAGGCGACGAAGACGACGGCGCCGCGGCGGCGCGCCCACATCGCACCGGCGAACGCGGCGGCGATCGCCGCGAGCTGCCACGCGCTCGGTACGGGCACCGGGACGTGCAGCCACGAGCTGCCCGCGAACCGCCGAGCGACCTCGCGCACGCCGAGGAGGGCCCCCGACGCGGCCATGGCGCAGCCGCGCTCGACCGTGGGGAGCGGCGACAGCACGGCGTGGAGCAGGCACAACGGGAGCGCGGCGAGCTCGCCGATCGGGACCGCGAGCAAGTTCGCAGCGACCGACCCCAGCGGCAGCGTGGGCGCGAACGTCGCCAGCACGGGCGCGCACGGGATCGTGGCGGCGATCGTCGTCGCGGCCTGGCCGGCAAGCCCGTGCACGACGCGAGGCGCGCGCGCCACGAGCGCGTCCTTCAGCGGCCCCGCGATGGCGACGAGCCCCGCCGTGGCCGCCGCCGAGAGCGTGAACGAGACGTCGAAGAGGGCGAGCGGATCGATGGCGACGGCGCACACCACCGAGATGGCGAGCGCGCGAGCGGGCGTCGGCCGACGCGCGAGCGCGCGCGCGAGCAGCGCGGCGCTGAGCATCCACGCCGCGCGGACCGCCGAGCCGCTCGACCCCGCGAAGTCCTCGTAGGCCCAGCAGACGGGGATGCCGGCGGCGGCGGCGATGCGGCCGACCTCGACCCGCTCCGCGAGCGGAGCGACCCGCACGAGAAGACCGCGCAGCGCCTTCACCGCGCCGAGCACCACGAGCACCAGGTGCGCCCCGGAGACGGCGAGCAAGTGCGCGAGGCCACTCGTGCGGAACGCCTCATCGTCGCGCGGATCGATGTCCGACTCTCCGAGGACGAGCGCCCTCGCGAGCGCGGCCGTCTCCTGCGGGAAGGTCGCCTCGATGCGGCCGCGAACGTGCGCGCGCGCGCGGTCGATCCACGCGAGCGGCCCCGCCCCGACGCGCGTGCGGCGCAGGTCGACCACGCCGCCGGTCCGCAAGATTCCCCGGCGCGCCTCTCTCACCCTAGCGCTGCCCACGTCGGGGTCGACGTAGCGATCCGGCGGGGCGAGCTGCGCGACGAACGCGACCTCGTCGCCGCGCGCGAGATCGGCGAAGCCGCCGTAGAGCACCGCGGGGCCCCGGAACTCGGCCGGAGGGTTGCACTCTACACGCATTACCTCCACCTCGAAGCGCAGCGTGCCGCGCGCCGAGACGGGGGACGAAGCGACGCGGCCCTCGCCCTCGCAGCGCGCGAGGCCCGGTGCGGCGGGCGCCGCTCGTTCCCGGACCGCCTCGAAGGAGGCGATGGCGTGCTCGCTCCTGTGCGCCCCGAGCGCGAAGCCGGCGACGAGCAGCACGAGCGCGGCCACGTCGCGCCGGAGCAGCGCTGCGCACGCGCCGGCGAAGGCCACCGCGGGCCCCAGCGCGCAGCCGGCGCAGCTGCCCGCGAGCAGGCCCACGGCGAAGACGAGGACGCGATCAGCCAGCACGACCGGTCGCCCGAGCACGGCCCGTGCCGCACGTTTGGGCCGAATTCCTCGGCAAAAACGCAGGGCCAGCCCGGCCGATTGGCCCCGCGGGCCGGCCCCGTGCCGGTCGCGGGTTGCGTACCGGCCCGCCTTTCTCTAGGTTTCCCTCCCCCCATGACCGAAAAGACCGACAAGACCAAGCTGGCCAGCTTCCTGGCCTCGAAGAAAATCGACCCGCGCCGCCTCCTCGCGGCCTCTCACCGCATCGAGACGCTCACCGGCGAGGATCGCAAGATCAAGCTGAACCGTCGCCGCGCCAAGGGCGAGGGCGCCGAGGCCGCGCCCAAAGAGGAGCGGAAACCGCGCAGCGGGCGCGGCGTGACCGAGCGTGCGCTCGCCGCGGCGCTCAAGGGCGGGACCCTCAGCGGCCCGACCAAGACCCGCATCCTCCGCGCGGTGAATCACCTCCTCGAGCAGAAGAAGGCCGAGAAGGTCGACTTGCGCACCCTCTTCTGAGAGGCCAGGGTACGAGCGGCCCGTAAGCCGCGGAGTACGTGATGGTGGGAGAAGGAAGCGCATCCGATGAACGACCGGCCGAGCCGGGGCACCAGAATCCATCGGTGAGCGTCCTTCCCGCACTTTCCGCTGCTGCCGTTCCCCCTCGCGTGTCGACGGAGGAAGGCGACCTGATTTCGCGGGCCGCCAAGGGCGACACCGCGGCCTTCCGAGCGCTCTACCAGCGGCACCGCGGGGACGTGGCCCGCCTCGTCTACCGAATGCTCAGCGGCTCGGCGGACGTGGACGACGTCGTCCAGGAAGTCTTCGTGCAGGTTTTTCGGAGCCTGAAGGACTTCCGCGGACAGTCGAAGTTCAGCACCTGGGTCCACCGGGTCGCCGTCAACGTCGTGCTCATGCACCGGCGTGCGGCACGCAGCCGTCCGACGTACGCCGAGGAGCTCCCGCACGAGCACACCGTCGACCATGACGGCGTGACGCCCGAC
>DATIQP010000233.1:0-2981 GCA_035470765.1 Polyangiaceae bacterium
GAGCGTGCCCCTCGGCCGATTCGATCAGCCGACCCTGCAGGCGCCGGTCCCTGCGCCGGCGGCACCTCCCGCGGGGCCCACGCTCTCTTCGCCGTCGGCGCGCGAGCCGCACGACACGAGACACAGCACCGGGGCGCCGCCAGCCCCGTCGAGCCGGCAGCCCGCGGTCGTCATGATCCCGCCGGCCGAGCCCGCGCCACCCTACTCGTTCTCCAACCCCAAGCCGCGAGGCATCTCGCAGGTGGTCGT
The DNA here is from genome assembly GCA_035470765.1 of Polyangiaceae bacterium. Taxonomy (GTDB): domain Bacteria; phylum Myxococcota_A; class Polyangia; order Polyangiales; family Polyangiaceae; genus DASXHD01. Next base: position 250 of record DATIQP010000233.1, read on the forward strand.
CGTGCTGCTCGTCACGTTCGCGCTCATGGCCGGCTTCATCCTCGGCTTCGCCGTGGCGCGATCGATGTGACCATGAAACCTCGCACCCGCGCCCTCCTGGTCTTCGTCGACGGGATCGGCTTCGGCGCGGAGGGACCGCAGAACCCCTTCGACGGCACGCCGCTCGAGATCCTCGGTGCGCTCGCGGGCCATACGTGCCGGATTGACGGGGTCGAGATCGGCGCCGTCGACGCCACGCTCGGGCACGCCGGCCTGCCGCAGAGCGCGACGGGGCAGGCCGCGATCTTCACCGGCGTCGACGCGATCGAGCTCTCGGGCGGCCATCACCGGAGCGGCTACCCGACGCCTACGCTGCGCGCGCTGATCCAGCGCGAGGGGTTCCTCGGCAGGGCGCGCGAGCGCGGCCAGCGCGGCGCGTTCCTCAACGCGTACGACCGCGGCCGCGCCGAGCACATTGCTCGGGTGCTTTTGGGCGAAGAGGCCGCGTCGCGCCGGCACCCGCCGTCCTCGAGCAGCGTCGCGGCGCTCGCGAAGGACGGGGCGCTCGCGACCTTCGAGGACGTTCATCGCGGCCGCGCGGCGACCTTCGACCTGACCGGCGAGCTGCTGCGCGCTGCGGGCATCGACGCCCCCTCCGTCTCGATCAAGCACGCCGCGCGCGCGGTCGCCGCCGGTGCGGCCGAGGCCGACCTGTCTCTCTTCGAGATGTTCCTCACCGACTCCGCAGGCCACGCCCAAGACACGGAGTGGGCGCGCGACGAGGCCGTGCGGACCGACCGCTTCCTCGTGGAGCTCATGGCGTCGATCGACCCGCGCGAGCAGCTGGTGGTGGTGACCAGCGACCACGGCAACCTCGAGGATCTGTCCGTGCGTACCCACACCCGCGCCCCCGTCCCCCTGCTGGCCTACGGGGCCGGCGCCCGGGCTTTCGTGGCGGGCGCCAGCAGCCTGCTCGACATCGCGCCGCGCCTTCTCGCAGCCGCGGCGGGGTGATAGTGTCGGGAGCCCGGTAGGTGACCATGAGCGACGCGATCGATCCGAAGTACCTCGAGATGTTCCCCGAATGGCTCCGTGGCCTCGGCGAGGACGCCGCCGCCCTGGGCGCGGTCGTCGGCGGAGACGGGTCCGAGGCGGCGAAGCGCCACGTCGTCGCCGGCCTCAACTACATCTTCAAGTCGCTCGACCTCATCCCCGACGGCATCGACGACCTCGGCTTCATGGACGACGCGTTCGTGCTGCGCGTGGCCGCGGCGCTCGCCGTCGAGGCGGACGCGGCGGCCAAGACGGGCGTGATCGAGCGCCTCGCGATGGACGCCGACGCGCTGAAGTCGTTCCTCGGCAACGACTACGCGCGCCTCGAGACGTACGTGAAGGGCCTGCACAAGGGCGCTGCGCGCGGCCGCACGGTCGACGACGTGATCGAAGACGAGGCCCAGCGCAGGGAGTTTCTGCACGAGGTCGCGGCGTGGGCGAAGGAGTATCAGTCGCCGACCTTCACGCGCGATGTCAAGACGCTGCTGAAGCTGAAGTCGTTCCTGAACGCCAAGCTGCCCTGACGAGCCACACGGCGAACGCCGAGCCGACGAGCATGGCCGGCGCGAGCGCGACGCCCCAGCGGTCGCGCTGCCAGTCGACCACGTCGAACCATAGGCCCGCCGACGCGACGACGTAGAGCGCGAGCGCGCGGCGCGAAGGCGCGGCGCGCGGTGCGAGCAGCCACGCAGGCAGCGCGAGCGAGACCCACTCGTACGAGCCGCAGTGCGCGGCGCCGAGGAGCGTGGCGATGACCGCGATCGAGAAGAGGAGTTCGAGGTCGCGCCGGGCTCGCCACATGGCCGCGACGGCCACCGCGAGCGTCGTCAGGATCGCGGCCGCCGCCAGTCCCAACGACGCGCGGGGGTGGCCCGGAAGGAGCAGCTCGAAGAAGGTGCGCCAGGTGTAGCTCTCGGCGACCTTGAGGTTCGGCGCGTAGCTCGCGAAGCGCGCCAGGGCCGACGGAAAGGCGAGCGTGGCGTCGCGCGCGACGAGCAGGCAGATGCCGAGCTGTGCGAGGACGCCTGCGACGAAGCCCGCGAGCGCGCGACGGGCGAGCGGGCTCATCGCGAAGGCGACGGGCAGCAGCAAGAGCAGCTGCGGCTTGTAGACCAGGAGCGACGCGACGGCGCCGGCCGTGAAGGGCCGGCGGCGCGCGAGCGCGTAGTACGTGAGCGAAAAGAGCAGGAGCGCGAAGAAGGCGAGCTGGCCCTGGCCGAGCGCCGTGAGCGCCGGGTACGAGGCGGCCACCCAGAGCGCGTTGCGCGCGTCGCCCGTCACGAGCCGCGCCGCGACGACGGCGGCGGCGAGGCTGGCGACGATCACGACGAGCAGCGCGACGGCGTGCGGCAGCTTCGCGAGCGGCGCCATCTCGATCGCGAGGATCGGCGGGTTGACGAACGGGAACGGGGCGAAGCCCGGATGCGCGAGCGCGACGTGGGCCCTCGCCTGGGCCGCGAAGTCGTAGACCGGCTGGCCGTCGAGCCAGAGCCGCGATCCGACGCAGAAGCTCTCGAGGTCCCAGCCGAGATCGCCGAAGCGCACGCCGAGCCTGAGCAGCCCCGCTACGATCGCGCCCCAGAGGGCGACGTTCACCGCCGCGAGGACCCTCCACCTCGCGCCCATCGATGCCTCTGCGCGGGGCGGGCCCCTCAGAGCCCGGGCCCGCGACTCTCGCTACCGCCTTGCGGCGTCCGGCC
>DATIQP010000234.1:0-2214 GCA_035470765.1 Polyangiaceae bacterium
GGAGGCATAAAATGGCTAGAAGGGGTCAGCTGACCAGAACAGTTACAACCAGCGAGTGTCCTTGGTTGAAAAAAGATCTCAAAAAAGGGAAGGTGGTGCAGCGCCGAGGACCGTGGTACCTCGATGGATCTCGAAGACGCCGAGCCGCTCGAGCTGCAGGCCGCCGCGGCGATCGCGGCCCTCGCGAACCGGCCCAGCGCCATCGCCACGGGTGACGACGGCGCGCGCGCCGTGTGGGTCGCCGAGCGCGCGCTCGCGGCGCAGGAGCGCGTCTCCGCGGCCGAGTGATCTGGCGGGTGCTAGGCTCCGATCCATGAGGGTCGGGGTGCTTCGCTTGGTCTTGGTCGTGGGGGTGTCGGCGGCGGTGGCGCGCTGCGGCGGCGTGATCGCGGGCGGCTCGGACGGGGGCGGCGATGGGTCGTCCAGCGGTTCCTGCTCGACCTCCGCCAACTGTCCGTCGGGTCAAGTGTGCTACTTCCCCATCAGCGGGGGTTGCGCTGCGACGGGGTCGTGCCGCCCCATGGTCGCCTGCAGCAAGGGACCGACGGCTTGCACGTGCAACGGCACGACGACCCAAGCGTGCGGGCCCGCGGGGTACACGCCGACGCCCGTGCAGCACATGGGCGCGTGCGGCGACGGCGACGTCGGACCCGGGCCAGGACCGTGCGGCTCGGGGGTCGCCTGCGAGCTCTGCGACGTGAGCGGCTATGCCCCCACGCCGGTGTCGCAACCAGCCACGATGCACAACGCGTGCACCCCGACGGAGATGGCCAACTTCGCCACCGCGTGCTTCAGCACGAGCGCCACAGCGCAGACGTGCCAGGCCTGGCAGACCGCGGAGGCCGACGCCGGCAGCTGCCTGGGGTGCGTGTTCACGCTTCAGTCCGCGGCCACGTGGGGTCCGCTCGTGTGCACATCGAGCTCGTGCATCGTCAACACCGCAGGGTGCGTTGATGTCGTCCTGCAGCAGACCGCAGCGGAGAAGTCCGCGGGCGGCCCCGGCTCGTGCGGCGACCTCGAGAACGCGAGCTACGGCTGCGAGGAGTACGCCTGCGGGACCTGCTCGAGCACCGACTTCTCCACGTGCGTCCAGTCTGCGACCGCCAACGAGTGCAAGTCCTACGAGGATGCGGTGGCCTCCACCGCGGGGCCGTGCGCGATGCTCGACACGGACGCTGCTCCCGGGGCGGCGAAGTGCTTCCCGCAGACGGACACCGACATCCCGAGCTTCCTGAACGTCTTCTGCGGGACCGGCCCGTGAGCGGCCGCGATGGTACGCTGGCGGGCGAATGAGCTCGCCCATCGCGTTCCACTTCGACTTCATCTCGCCGTACGCCTACCTCGCCTGGACCCAGATCCACGGGCTCGCCGCGCGCCACGGGCGCGAGGTCGCGGCCGTGCCGACGCTGCTCGCGCCGCTGCTCGCTCACGGCGGAACCAAGGGCCCCGCCGAGATCCCGGCGAAGCGCACCTACACGTTCTTCGACGTCATGCGCAGCGCGCACGTGCTCGGCGTCCCGATGGCGCCGCCGCCCTCGCACCCCTTCAACCCGCTGCTCGCCCTCCGCGTCGCGTCGCTCGAGATGCCGCAAGGCGACCGGCGCCGCCTCATCGACGCGCTCTACGCCGCGGTCTGGGCGAAGCGCCAGGGCGTCGAGACGCCCGAGAAGGTGGCAGCCGCGGCGAGCGAGGCGGGCTTCGACGGCAACGAGCTCGTGAGGCGTGCCGGCGAGCAAGACGCCAAAGATCGGCTCCGCAAGCAGACCGACGACGCCATCGCCGCAGGCATCTTCGGCGTGCCGACGATGATGGTCGACGGCGAGATGTTCTGGGGCCTCGACTCGTTCGGCCACCTCGAGCGGCAGCTGCGCGGCGAGGGCCTCGACGTTCGCGCGAAGGCGCGCGAGTGGGGCCGTGTCGCCCCGAGCGCGACGCGCAGCCCGAGCTAGCCCTTCTGCGCCGGGAGCGGCTGCGTCTTGTCGACCGACTCGGGGTCGAAGACGATCTCGGGCTCGAGCTCCTCCTCGATGTCGAGCAGGTTCTCCTGCACCGCCGCCGCAGCCGCTTCGCGCAGCGCCTCGTACTTCGAGGTGATCGGCGTAGCGAACGCCTCGGCGCCGAAGACCGCCGCGAGCAGCTCCTTGGCCCTCGGCTCCCGCGCGACGGCCAGGAGCGCGTCCCGCACGCGGTTGCGCACGCCGACGTCGAGGCTCT
>DATIQP010000235.1:0-25205 GCA_035470765.1 Polyangiaceae bacterium
CCTCGTATTCCGCGGTCACGAGCGCGGCCGGTCGGGAAGTATTCCCTGAGGACCGAGGGCATTTTCCGAGGGCTGGTGCGCGGGCGGATCGAGCAGAGTGCTGCGGTGGACCGCGAGGTCCCCATGCGGCGGCGACACGAGCTCAAGCCACGGGCGGTGTGGCAGGGGCAGGTCGACGCAGCAGACGCGGACCTCTCGCGTCCGCGCGATGGCCTCGAGGTCATCGAGGACCCTCTCCAAGCGATCGCCGCTGAAGGGGCAGTACAGGAAGAAGATCGACCCGATCATGATGGATCCGGTGAGTAGGGTCGCGTCACCCTCGACCGCGGAAACGCGCGACATGTTCACGCGCGCCGCGAGATCACGCGCGGCGCGGACGAGCCCAGGCTGAATCTCGAGACCAACCGCCGAGGCGCCGGTCAGGAGGTGCACGAGCGCGGCGGCGCGCCCGGCGCCGGAGCCCACGTCGACGAACAGATCGGCGGCCTGCACCCCCGCGTGATCGATCATTCGAAGGAGGGTGTCGACCGAACAGGGCACGTAGGGAACGCAGCCCCGTGGAAGCTCGGGCCCATCCTCGGCAAGAAAATCGTCCAACCCGAGGACCACGTCCAGCCAGGCATCGCGCACGGCGGGACGAACGCTCGTCAGGCCCGCGCGAAACGCGTCCTGGGGCAGCTGAGCACTCACGAGCAGACGGCGAACCTGCTCGGCGCTCGCGCGGTCAGCGTCGTCCACGAGCTCGAGCCTACCATCGAGCGCGCGCCGTCTGCTCGATGCCCTCGATCGGCACGTCGCCGTCTGCGGTTCGAGTAGCCGAGCGCCAAGCACGCGTCACGGTCGGCCCGGCGATCAGGGCTTGGCAATGCGCACGACGTACATCGTCATGTTCGCCGAGTCCGTGCGAGTGTCCGTCGTGTACGCGGCCGCCGCGTCGACAGCGAGGCCGCTCAGGTCGCCGCCGACGTACAAGACCTCCGGCGGGCCGCCCGATTTGGGGACGCGAATGACCACCCGGTAATGCTGCTCGAACACTCCAACCGCGTAGACGAACGTGTCGTCGAGCGCGATCGCGCTCGGCTGCTGCAACCCGTTCAAGAGCACCGAGGGCGAGCCACCGTGGGGCGCGACGTTGACCGTCTGCGCGTTGGAGTCCAGCCAGTAAAGCGCGGCGCCGTCGGCCGCGAGGCCACCGAGCGGCACCTCGGCGCTCGCAATGGTCGGAGTCACCGTGGAGTGAATTTCGCGCCCGAGTCCCCACCAGTAGATCCCGGCCGCGTCGACGGCGAACGTGATGACGTCGTCGGTGACGACCTGGACGGCCGGGTGCCCGGGCGGCTTCTTCCAGATCCCACCACCTCCCGCCCAGAACACGTCGGCGGTGGCGTCGAGGCGCACTTCGGATACGACCTGGCCTGGCGCAAGGTCGGTCATCGGGCCGCCGTCTTTCGGGAACCGGTCCAGCCCACTGAGGTTGCTCTCGCACGGCGCGTACAGAGCGCTGGTGTCGGCGACGATCGTCCCGGTGACTTGGTATCCACTCCCTGGGGCCGCCGTGGCGATGCCGCCATCCTTCGCGACTGCCGAGATGGGTGGGCTCATGAACGATCGCGACGGAGACGACCAGTAGACGTTGGCGTCGTCGGTGCCGAAGGCGATCGGAAACCCGTCCTGTTCCGCGAGGGTCGTGGTCTCGCAGGCGCACGTCTCGATGCTCGGTCCGCTGGTGGCCCCCGTCGAGCTCCACGGCGCGCACGCACCAAACACCAGCAGTACGAAGATGGGGGCGCGCATGGCTCTTCGAGGATGGCGCGTGGAATCGCGGCTGGCCAGGTCACCCGGCAAAATGACCAACGAACCACGAACCCCGGCGACAGGCTTCGCGGGCGGAGCCGCCATGGCGCGAGCTAAGGGAAGTCGATGCAGAGCGGCGCGCCGCCGGCGTCCCCGGTGGGGCACGGCGGCAACGAGGCGCAACTCGTCGCTGCGTCGGCCGCGGTCGAAGGGCCGCACTCCGCGGCGTCGTACGTGACGACGAACAGGCTGCCAGGAAACGGGGCCCTCACCGTGCCCGAGATCCTCCCACCCGATCCGCTGATGGACGCCACGGCGGTGCCCGTGACCTCCCCGACGCTGCTGGTGCAGCTCGAGTCGGTGACGCTGAACACGGCCGTCGCGTTCGTGTACGTCCCGGGAACGATGTCGCCGGATGGAGAGAGGGCGTCGACGCGCACCTCGAGGGTGAAGAGGTTCGCGACGTTCGAGGAGGCGCTGACGTTGGCCGGGTCGCAGGCCGAGCCGCCCTCGAGGTTGGTGACGGTCAGCCGCAGCTGGTCGAGGCTCCTGGAGAACGACGCCGAGCCGACGAAGCGTGCCGGGACGCCGGGGTTGTCGGTCTCCACGGTGGCCCGCGCTGGCGATGGGTCGCTGGAGCACGCCGCGAGCGCACCCACCACGACCGCCCCCAACACCATCGCGCCCCTCATCGCATCGTATCTTAGCACCCGAGCGGACGGCGCGACGGCACCGCGCCAGGCCTTCCCGCACGTGGGCGGAGTGTCGCAACGGGCGCGATGCGCCACGCAAGAGCCAGGCACGCTTTGCCGAAGTTGGCGGCGATCGTCGCCGATGTTGGCGAGCGCGCGCGAGAGCGTTTCGACCACGAGGCGGGCTCGCGCTTGCCTCGCGCACGCGCGATGAACGCTTTGCGTCGCCGCGGCGCACGACGCTCACGACGTCCGTCACGAGCCAAACCAAAACCGTTGCGAACCGCTCACCGGAGGGTCGCCGGTCGCTAGCACGGGCGTTGCACTCGTCTCGTACAGGTTTCTCCATGCGCGGCATTGGGTCGTTCCTGCTCGCCGTGGGCTTTCTGAGCTGTACGGCTGTGCCTCGTTCGCGTCGGGCGATCGTGGAGTACGCGGTCCCACAACGCGCCGATGCGCCGGACCCTCCCTCACCGAGCGCGGACGCGGCGATCGTGGTGGCCATCGACGGGGTGCGTTGGCAGGACGTCTTCACCGGGAACCTGCCGGTGCTTCGCCGGTGGATGACCACCGAGGGGGCGGCGATCGGCGCGCCCGGCCACGGCGAGATGTGGGCGAGCGGTCCGAACTACCTCTCCCTACCTGGCTATACCGAGATCTTCACCGGTCGACAGAGCGCGTGCCAGTCCAACGGCTGCGACGCGATCGAGGCGCCGACCATGATCGACGAGGCGAGCTCGCTCGGCTGGCCCACCGCTGTCGTCTCGTCCTGGGAGGTCATCGATCGCGCGGCTGCGCGCGAGCCGCAGCGCACGATGCTCAGCACCGGCCGCTACCACACCGAGCACGCGGAGGCGTTCGGCGCGTCGCTGCTCGCGGGGCGGCAGGCCGGCCCCGAGCCCGGGTTTGCGAACTACCGCCGCGACGCGGCCACGGTTCGCGTCGCGCTCGATCTCGTCGGCTCACGCGCACCCAAGCTCATGTTCATCGGCCTGGGAGACACCGACGAGCGCGCGCACCGCGGGCAGGGCGTGCAGTATCTCGAGGCGCTGCGCGCGGCGGACTCGTTCCTCGGCGAGCTCGAGAAGCGCGTCTCGGCCCGGACCGCGATCCTCGTGACCTCCGACCACGGGCGCAACGCCGAGTTCCGCGAGCACGGCGGCAGGTGGCCGGAGTCGGGCCGGGTCTGGCTGGTCGCGAAAGGGGGCGGCATCGCGGCGCGCGGCCTGCTGGACGAGCCCTTGCACCACCTGGCCGACATCGCCCCGACGATCCGCTGCCTGCTCGGGATGCCGCGGCTCGAGACCCCCGACGCGGGCGAGGCCATCGCCTCCCTGTGCAGGGCGCGGCGCTGAGCTCGAGCGTGGCTGGACGCTTGGATGCGCGCCTGGGGCTGCGCTACGGTCCCGCACAGTATGGAACCCGTCCGTCGTGCGCACCACCTCTCCGACGTCCGCTACGAGATCCGCGGTCCGCTCGCGCGCCGCGCGGGCGAGCTCGAACGGCAAGGCTTCGAGATCCTCAAGCTCAACATCGGAAACCCGGCTCAGTTTGGCTTCCGCACGCCCGAGACGATGCGCCTCGCGATGATCGAGAACCTCGCGAACGCCGAGGGCTACTCCCACCAGAAGGGCATCTTCCCGGCGCGCGAGGCGGTCGTGATGGACACGCAGGCGAAGGGCATCCACGGCGTCACCGCCGAAGACGTCTTCATGGGCAACGGCGTGTCCGAGCTGATCTTGATGAGCCTCGAGGCGCTCTGCGAGCGAGGCGACGAGGTGCTCGTCCCTTCGCCCGACTACCCTCTCTGGACCGCGGCCGTCACGATCACCGGCGCCAGGCCCGTGCACTACCCCTGCCGCCCCGAGAACGGGTTCGTCCCCGATCCCGCCGAGGTCGAGCGGATGATCGGCCCGAAGACGCGCGCGCTCGTGCTGATCAACCCGAACAACCCGACCGGCGCCGTCTATCCGCGCAGCGTGCTCGAAGCGCTCGTTCGGATCGCGGAAAAGCACCGCATCGTGCTCTTCTCCGACGAGATCTACGATCGCATCACCTACGACGGCGCCGAGCACGTGCCGGTGGCGACCCTCTGCAACGACACGCTGTGCGCCACCTTCGGCGGCCTGTCGAAGGTCTACCGCGCCTGCGGCTTCCGTGTCGGCTGGGTGTTCTTCAGCGGCAAGAAGCAGCACGCCCACGACTACATCGAGGGCCTGGAGGTGCTCGCGAGCCTGCGCTTGTGCTCGAACGTCGCGGGGCAGTGGGCGGTGCAGACCGCGCTCGGCGGCGTGCAGAGCATCTACGATCTCACGGCGGAGACCGGCCGCCTGGGCCGTCAGCGCCGCGCGCTGCTCCGCGGGGTCGAGGCGTCCAAGTATCTCCGCTGCGTCACCCCGCGCGGCGCGCTCTACGCGTTCCCGGGCGTCGACGAGGAGAAGCTCCCCGCCTTCGACGACGCGAAGTTCGCGATGGAGCTGCTCGAGAAGGAGCACGTGCTGATCGTGCCGGGATCGAGCTTCAACGTTCCGTACACGAACCACTTCCGGCTCACGCTCTTGCCGGATGAGGAGACCATCGCCGAGGTCTTCGTGCGCCTCGAGCGCTTGCTCGATCTCACGCCACCGGCGGCGGGCGCCCGCTCATGCTCTTGATCGGCTCGAGGTCGGTCAAGAACACCTGCTCGAACTCGCGCCGGAACTCGTCCGGTGTCTTCTTGATGACCGCGGCGAGGCGCGCCATCTCCGTCGGGTCGTCGAGGTCGCTGGCGCGGAGGCGGATCATGTACGAGCGCGCGATGCGATACCGGTCGGACTCGAGGTTGACCATGCGCACGCGCATGCGCCCCGTCCTCGGGTCCATGATCTCCTCGAAAGGCACGGGCCGGAAGACGCCGTTGACCATCGTGATGAGGGCGTTGGTCCCGCCCTCGATGACGTAGCGCGCGGCGCAGTAGCCGAGATCGCGCGTGTACTCCATGTCGCTGGGGACCGGGTCTGCGCAGCGCAGCTCGTAGCCGAGGTTCTTGGCGACGAGTGTGGATTTCACGCCGAGCTGCGTGAGGCGCTTGCGCACCGCGAGCTTCACGATCTCGCCGAAGTCGACCTCGGCGATGCGGATGTGGTCGTGCTCGTCGCGCTCGACGTTCGCGAGCCCCGCGAGATCGCTCTCGGGCAGGATCTCGACGAGCCCTTCGGCGAGGACCGCGACGCCGTAAGGGCGGCCGTACGCGAGGCGCTTGATGATGGAGCCTGCGAGCGTGTCGACGATGAGCGACAGGCGAGGGTTCTTGGCGAACTCCTCGGGGATGAGCGAGACGGTGGCCCCTGCGGCCTTGCCGATGCCGAGCGCGAGGTGGCCGGCCTTGCGGCCCATCGCGACGACGAAGTACCAGCGGCCGGTCGTCTTCGCGTCCGTCATCAAGTTCTGGACGATGCCGACGCCCACGCTGCGCGCGGTCGTGTAGCCGAAGGTCGGCATCTCGAGCGGCAGATCGAGATCGTTGTCGATCGTCTTGGGGACGTGCACCACGCGCAGGTTGCCCCCCGAGGCCTTGGCGAGGCTGTAGGCGCTGAAGCACGTGTCGTCGCCGCCGATGCTGACGAGCATCCCGACGTCGAGCCTCTGCAGCGCCTCGAGCGCGGCGGCGACGTGCTGGGGGTTCTTGGTGGGGTTCGCGCGGGAGGTGCCGAGCGTCGAGCCGCCGCGGAAGTGGATGCGGCTCGTCTCCGCGATGGTGAGCGGCATCACGTGCGAGGTGTCGCCCTCCATCAGCCAGCGGTAGCCCTCCTGGATGCCGACCACCTCCACCCCCGACAGGCGGGCGCGGATGGTCGCCGCGCCGATGACGCTGTTGATGCCGGGGGCTGGTCCGCCGCCCACGAGAATGCCGAGCTTGCTCATCGCCCATCGAGGATAGGCAGAAACGCCGGCGCCCGTCACCGCCTCTGACGCCGCCTCGCGACGAGGAGCGCGGCGAGCGCGGCGAGCATGCTCGCCCCGATGGCGACGAGCACCCGCGACGAGCCCGGCTTCTTCGGCGCGATCTCGAGCCGGATCGTTCGGTGCGCGCCGTCCAGGACGGCTTGGCGCGTCATCGCTCCGGAGGTCATGGTGGCCACGTCCTCGTGCGAGGCCCCGAGGTCCGAGAGCAGGAACAGCTCCGCCTCGACGACGGACGCGCCTTTTGCGCAGGCGAAGTCCACGTCGAGCTCGACGCCGTCCGGCCCGTCCGGCCGGCTCCCCGCGAAGTGGGCCGGGCACGACGCGCCGTCGGCGCGCACGTCGACGCCGCGCGCCGCGAGCTCCGCGAGCCTCGGCTCGCTCCCCCGCGCCGCGGCAGGAAGATCGGCGGCGGCGAGCAGGAGCTTGGCGTGAACGGTCCCGTCCTGGGCGACCTCGAATGCGCTGCGCGAGAGCCCGCGCGAATGCGCAGACGCGCTTCGCGCCGCCAGCGCGACGCCGAGAAGGGCGAGCACCGCCGCGCCCCGCGAGCCTGCAGGCAGCTTCATCGCGGCGCGCCGGTCGCCGCGTCCTCCTCCTCGTCTTCGGCGAGGAAATCCTGCCGGATCTTGCTCGCCACGAAGAGGAACGGGAACGACACGAACAGCCCCGCGAAGCCGAGGAGCTGCTCCCACGCGACGAGGCTCGCGACGATGAGGAAGCTCGGGAGCTTCACGTGGCGCGCCGTCAACCGCGGGTTGAGGTAGTAGGCCTCGATCTTGTGGAGCAGGAAGGTCAGCGCGACGAAGACGCCGACGCCGAGCCACCCCTTGACGTGCCAGGCGAGCAGCGCGAGCACGGCCCCGGAGACGATGTTTCCGACGATCGGAACGAGGCCCGAGACGAAGACGAGGATCATCAGCGCCGGGACGTGGCGGACGCCGAGCAAGAGCAGCACCGGGAGCGTGGTGACGGCGTTGACGGCCGCGACGACGACTTGAAGCTGCACCGTGATGCGGATCGCGTCGGCGAGGTATCGCAGCCACCGGAGGGCCGTGCCGGTGAGCGTCTTCGGATCGATGCGCTTGCCGAACTCGCGCAGCTCCTCCTCCTCGAGCGTGTACAGCACGGCGAGGATCAGCGCGATCAGCGCCGCCGTGGCGATGTGGCCGACCGCCGAAACGAAGTGCAGCGCGCTCTCGGAGTAGTCGCGCGCGCGCTCGATGAGCCTGTTCGTGTCCGGGACGTGCTCGCGCAGCCGCTGGACCAGCGGCTGCTGCTCGAGGTCGGCGACCTGCCGGGGAAAGGTCTCCTTCGCCCGCAGCACTAGGTGCACGACGCGCGTCGCGCCGGCCCACGCCGCGCCGCCCATCGCCAGCAGCAACGCGACCACCACGGCGGAGGTGGCCTGCTTCGGGCTCAGCCTGGAGCGCGAGGCGATCGCCCGGCTCGCCCCGCGCAGCCCCGACTGGAACGCGAGGAACAGGACGATGAGCACGAACGCGTGCCGAAACAGCACGACGAGGCCGACGAACAGGACGAGCGCCAGCAGGCGGCGCGCGGTCCTCTCACGGAAGAAGTCCCCGACCCTGTCCATGCGACCTCGCCGCGCGGCTACAGGTCGTCGTGGAACAGCGGCTCGCGATTGCGGACGTACCGGTAGACGAGCTGGCGCGCCTCGGGCGTGATCTGGGTGAACCTGGCACCGAACCCGGGCGGCGCGTCGCCGCCCTGCTCGCGGGCCCACTGCACGACCGCGTTCGCCTCGAACTCGTAGCCGCCCGGGAGCGAGACGCGCAGCCGCACGGGCGAGCCGATCTTCGGGATCATGTACGTCGAGACGAAGAGGCCGCCGTGGTCGATGATGTCGTTGCCCGAGAGGCCCTTGTAGAAATTCGAGGGGCTGTGGGCGCCGAGCTCGGCGGCGACGACCGGCGCGTTGCCGACGGGCGCGGGAGCCGGCGGGTTGGCGGACATCGGCATCCCCACAGCGGCCTGGTTCGGCGCGACCGCGGTGGCGGCCATCGGTGAGCGCTGCGGAGCGAAGGGATCCGGCGCGGCGGCGGGCATGGGCTGGACCGGCTGGTGCGCGGGCGGCGGAAACGCCGGCTGGGGAGGTTGCGCGGGCGCGTACTGCTGCGGCTGCGGGGGCGGCGCGTATTGCTGCGGCTGCGGAGGCGGCGCGTACTGCTGCTGCTGTGGGGGCGGCGCGTATTGCTGCTGCGGGGGCGGCGCGCCGTAGGCCGCCGCCGGTTGTGGCTGCGCGGCGGGCTGCGGCGCCTGGCCGACGAGCTTGCTGAGCGCGTGGACGAGGCCGAGCGATCCCGCAACGGACTCCATCGCCTGCGAGACCGCAGGGTGCACGTTGGGCTGCGCCTGAAGCTGCGAGAGCGCCGTGCGGACGTTCGAGAGGGCCGTCTCGGCGTGAGGGGAGAGCTGCGTCCCGTTACTGCGCTCGATCTGATGGAGGGCGCTCATCGCTTGCGCGATCGGTGTCGCCAGCTCCACGAGGTGCGCGGGGATGTTCGGGTCGGACTGCAGGGCGCTGAGCCCACGCGCGAGTGATTCACGCGCGCTCTTGGCGGTCGTGGCGATGTCGGACAAGGCGTTCTCTCCCAGGTGAAGGATGCTATGCGAGCGTTCCAGGATAGCCAAGCGGCTCAATCGGAGCCGGAAATGGCCTCCGCGAGCGCTTTTCGGTCGAGCTCGACGTCGCCTTCTTCGCTCCGCCCCGCCAGCAGCTCGAGCGCCGCGTCGCCGGTCCGGACGACCCCGGTGCCGTCCGCTCGCACGACGGCCTCGCCGGGCTCGAGCGCTCGAGGAAAATCGCGGGTCGGGCGAGCGCGCAGGATCACCACCGTCTCGCCGCCGATCTCGGTGAAGGCACCGGGCCAGGGCGCGGAGGCGCGGATCCGGCGAGCGATCGTCTCGGCCGGCTCGGACCAGCGGATCTCGAGCATGTCCTCCGTCGGCGCCGGCGCTTGCGTCGCCGAGCGCTCGTCCTGCGGTCGTGGCTCGGGCGGTTCGCCCCTCGCGTATGCCGCCACCACCTCGCGCAGGAGCGCGAGCGACGGGCGGTCGAGCTTCTTGGCGAGGGTCCAGGCGTCCCAAGACGGGTCGATCGACAGCGTTCGCGTCGCGAGGATGTCGCCCGTGTCGTAGCGCTCGTCGAGCAGGTGTGCCGTGACGCCCGTCTCGGCGTCACCCGAATCGATCGCCCAGAAGAAGGGGTCCGCCCCGCGATGGCGCGGCAAGAGCGAGGGGTGCACCCCGATCGCGCCCCGCCGGCCGAGGGCCAGCACCTCACGCGGCAGCCGCTTGGTCCAGAACCAGCTCACGACGAGGTCGGGCTTGAGGGCGGCGAGGCGGGCCACCGCCTCCGGCGACGACGGATCCGGCCGCACTCGAACGCAGTCGCCCAGCTTGCGCCGTAACCGCCGCAGCCCCGGCGCGTCGTCGCGCGAGATGCCTGCGTAAACGATCTCGTGGCCATCCCCTGCGAGCAGGAGCGCCCCCAGCGGCATGCCGAAGTACAGTAGCCTCAGAGTGCCGCACGCTCGAGGCGAAGCCGAGAGTTCGGACTCGAACGTCAATGACCGGGCTCAGCTCGGCGCGGCGATGACGTTCGTCGCAGGCTCCTCGCCGAGCTGCTTGAGGAGGGCCGTCCGGGCGGCGTGCTCCACCAGCGACCAGAGCTGCGCGCGATCGGTGCTGCGGCCGAGGAAGCCGATCGGGATGCGGAATCCGCCCTTGTCGCGCCGCCCTCCGCCGAACGCGCGCCCGCGGTCGTCGAAGCCGAAGGCGGCCTCGAGCCAGGCCGCCGGGTCGACGCTCGGCGAGTGGGTGCGGAGCGAGCCCTCGATGAACTTGTCGCCCACGACGCCGTAAACCACGACGGTGTCGATGTCCTCGCGGCGGATGAGGAAGTCGGCCGCCTGGGCGATCGTGTCGCGCTCGCCCTCGGGCACGAAGCCGACGCCGGCCATGGCGAAGTTGCGGCGGACGACGAGGGCGGCCAGCGCGCGGGCGATGACGTCCATCGCGCTCGGGGCGATGAGGTGCCGGCTGAGATCCTGGAGAAGGTCGCGGTCGCAGACCTCGGCGATGAGCGCGGCGGCGCGGAAATCGAGCGCGCGGGCGAGGGTGAAGTCGTCGGTGTCGGTCGACAGGCCGTGCATCAGGGCGGTGGCGATGCGTCGGTCATCCTCGCTGTCGACGTCGAGCGGGGCGAGCGCGGCCAGGTACTCCACGAAGATGGTCGCGGTAGCCCCGACGTCGTGCCTCAGGTCGACGAAGCGCGCCTTGGGCGGCGAGGTGGCGCGGTGGTGGTCGACGATGCAGAGCGTCTCGAGGCCCTCGGTGTCGGCCAGATCGGGATCCACGTCGTGCGCGTCGACGAGCGCCAGGAAGTCCACCGGCCCCACGTCCTTCACGCTCTTGATTTTTCGCAGCTCGAGACCGAGCAGCTTCACGAGCGCGCGGTTCTCGCGATGGCTGAGCTCATGGAGGTAGGCGATCGTGGTCTGCGCGACGCCGAGGCGCACGGCGAGGTGCGCCAGGGCCAGGGCGCTGGCGATGCCATCGGGATCGGGATGCCCGCGCAGCGCGACGAGCAGGCGCTTTCCTTTCGCCGCGCCGAGCGCCTCGGCGAAGCCTTGGGCGCGGTCGACGGAACCGGTCGGTGGAACCACCAGGCGACGAACGGGTTCGGTCATGGGCGGTTATTGTGAACCGGATTCGCTCGGTTCGTCGAGTATCCACGGTGCGAATCCCCGGCTCCACCGGCCGCGATTTGGGCACGACGCGTGCCGAGCGCGCAGGCGCACGAAAGGAGTGCTAATTTCGCCGGCCGCATGGGCCCCAGTGTAGGTGAAAGGACGAGCGCCGAGCGCCCCACGCTCGAGGCGAAGCCGCGAGCTCGGTCTCGAACGAGCGACGAGTTCGAAGCTCGCGCGGCGCTCTCGAGCCTGCGCGCCGTCGTCGCCGCCATGCTCCCCGCATTGCTCGTCGCCTTGCCGCCTCTCGCCTGGGTCCGGGAAGCGATGTACCGCGCCTCGCTCACCACGCTCGGCCGCGATCAGGGCATCTTCCAGTACATCGCGTGGGCCATCGGCCAGGGCGACGTCGACTACCGCGACATGCGCGACGTGAACGGCCCGCTGACGCACCTCGTGCACTTCGTCATGCTGAGCCTCGGCGGCCGCGACGAGCATCGCTTCCGCGTCCTCGATCTGGCCATCACGAGCTTCACCTTCGCGCTGGTCGGCGCGTGCCTCCCGGGCATCGTCCGCAGCTTTCGTGCGGCGGGGAGGGGCGTGGAGATCGCTTCGCGCGCGAGCTGGGCGTTCGCCGGCTGGGTCGTCCTGAGCGGCCAGCTGCTCATGTACCTGTACTGGGATCTGGCGCAGCGCGAGACGTTCTGCGACTGGTTTCTGTTCCCGTCCTTCGCCCTGCAGCTGTACGTGCAGGGCAAGATCCACGAGCACGGCAGCAGGCGGCGCTACGTCGCGCTGATCGTCCTCGTCGGCGCGCTCTCCGCCATCCCCTGGTTCGGCAAGCCCACGTACGGCGTGTTCACGCTCGTGCAGCTCCTCGCCCTCGCCTTCGACCGCGGCATGCCCATGCGGGCGCGCACCAAGCTGGGCGCCTTCGCGCTCGGGCTCGCGCTCGGTGCGGGCTCGCAGCTGGCGTTCTTGCTCCGCTACGGCGATCTGGGAGCGTTTCTGCGGATCGCGCTCGTCGACGTCCCACAGATGTACCGCTTCATGCTGCCCCGCACGCCGCGGGAGATCCTGAGCCTGCAGTGGGGTGGCATCCCCAGCGCGCTCTCGCTCGTGACCGGCGCGTTCATGATCGGCCTCATCGCCGACGGGCAGCTGCCGCGCCGCGTGCTCGCCGTCGCGCTGCTCCCGCTCTGCGGCGTGGCGAGCGTGCTCGTGCAGGGCAAGGGGTTCCCCTACCACTTCCACCCCGTCAGCGCGGGGCTGTACTTCCAGTGGCTCCTGCTCGTCGTGTGGCTCTGGGAGAAGTATGCGGGCGCGCCGCGCGGCACCCTCGTGCGCCTCCTGCCCTTCGTCGCCGCCGCGGTCCTCGCCGGGCGCATCGCGACCCTCTTGCCGACGTCGCCGCACATCACCGACATCTGGATCCTCGACAAGGGCCAGACGGCCGCCCGCCGCGCCAGCCACGACTACCTCGTCTACTTCCGCGACGGCGACTTCTTCCCGTGGGAGCTGCGGCAGGCCGCGGCGTATCTGAAGGCGCACACCGCCCCCACCGATCGCGTCCAGATGTTCGCGATGGATCCGTACCTGCTCTTTCTGGCGGAGCGAAGGAGCGCGACGCCTTACATCTACGCCTACGACCTCGACGCCGATGCGGCGCTCGCCGGCTCGTGGATGAGTCGCGGGCTCCACCCGACCGAGGCGCAGGCGTCGCGCATCCGCGACATGAGAGACGAGCACGAGAGGGACATGTTGGCCCGGCTCGAGCGCGAACCGCCCGCCGCGTTCGTCTTCATCGACAAGGCCCCGCTCATCACCTACGACGACTCGTTCTACGACTTCCAGCTCCACAACCCCGACGCCGCAGCGTGGGTCGAGGAGCACTACCGCCAGACGGCGGCATTTGGCGAGGTTCGGGTCTGGCTGAGGTCGGATTTGGCCCCCCCGGTGGCGGAAGACTCGCGCTGAGGGGTATAACAACGCTTCCATGGAGCCCCAGGGCAACGTCTACGCGCCGCCGGTCTCGACGTCGCAGCCTTCGCTGAGCGTGCCGTCGTCGGCGTCCGCCGCCCCGTCGGACGCCCTGCGGTCGCCCGAGCTCTACCTGAACCGTGAGCTCTCCTGGATCGAGTTCAACGCGCGCGTGCTCGCCGAGGGCGAGAACGAAGCCGTCCCGCTGCTGGAACGGCTGAAATTCCTAGCGATCGTGTCGTCGAACCTCGACGAGTTCTTCATGGTCCGCGTCGCGGGCCTCAAGCAGCAGCAGAGCGGCGAGGTCAGCGAGATCGGCGCGGACGGGATGACGCCGGCCGAGCAGCTTCAGGCGGTCTCGGACCGCGTGCACGTCCTGATCGCGGCACAGTACCGTTGCCTGCTGGAGCAGGTGCTGCCCGCCCTCGCCGAGAGCGGGGTGCTCCTGGTCAAGCCGGAGGCGCTCGAGCCCGAGGCGCTCAAGGCGCTCGACGACCGCTTCATCAACGAGATCTTCCCGATCCTCACGCCCATCGCGATCGACCCCGGTCACCCGTTCCCGCACCTCCGCAACAAGAGCCTCAACCTCGGCGTGATGTTCGAGGAGGGGACGGCGGACACGAATTTCGGCGTCGTACAGGTGCCGATGATGCTGCCGCGCCTGCTCGAGGTGCCCGGCGTGAAGGGCGCGCGCCACGCCTACGTGCTCATCGAGGAGCTCATCGCGCGGCACGTGGGCAACATCTTCCCGGGCGTGAAGCTGAAGGGCGTTTACACCTTCCGCGTCACGCGCAACTTCGACATCGAGATCGACGAGGAGGAGGCCGAGGACCTGCTGCAGACGATCCAGCAGGAGCTCCGCAAGCGCGAGCGCGGCAGCGCGGTGCGCGTGGAGGTGAGCGGCTCGCCCACCCCGGCGTCGCTCGCCAAGCTCGTGCGCGCGCTGCGCCTCGACCCGGACCGCGACGTCTACCAGGTGTCGGGGATGCTCAACGTCGCCGATCTCCTCAACCTGCTCAAGGACGAGCGCAAGGACATGCGCGACGAGGGCTACGCGCCGCTCGCCGTGCCGCCCCTGCGCGACGCGGACGATCCCTTCGCGGTCATCCGCGAAAAGGACGTGCTCTTGCACCACCCGTACGAGAGCTTCGAGCACGTGTCCGATCTCGTCGCGCGTGCCACCGAGGACCCGGACGTCCTCGCGATCAAGCAGACGCTCTATCGCGCCGGCGGTGACTCGCCGATCGTGAAGGCCCTGGCGCGCGCGGCCGAGGCGGGCAAGCAGGTCACGGCCGTCGTCGAGCTCAAGGCCCGGTTCGACGAGGAGTCGAACATCGCCTGGGCGCGCATGCTCGAGCAGTCGGGCGTCAACGTGGTCTACGGGCTGATGGGCCTCAAGACGCACGCGAAGTGCTTGCTCATCATCCGGCGCGAGCGCGGCAAGCTGCGGCGCTACGTCCACCTGTCGACCGGGAACTACAACCCGACCACCGCGCGCACGTACACCGACCTCTCGCTCTTCACGGCCAGGCAGTCGATCGGCGAGGACGCCTCGTCGCTCTTCAACCTGCTGACGGGCTACAGCGCGCCGCCGAAGTGGAAGTCGCTCATCGTCGCGCCGCTCGGCCTGCACGAGGCCGTCCTCGGGTTGATCGCCCGCGAGGCCGAGCACGCGCGCGCAGGCCGCCCCGCGCGCATCATCGCCAAGATGAACGCGCTCGTGGACGAGGACGTCATCGAGGCGCTCTACCGGGCCGCGGCGGCCGGCGTCGAGATCACGCTCCTGGTGCGCGGCATATGCTGCCTGAGGCCGAACGTGCCCGGCGTCAGCGAGACGATCGAGGTGCGCGCCATCGTCGACCGCTTCCTGGAGCACGGCCGCGTGTTCTCGTTCGCCAACGGGGGCAAGCGCGAAATCTTCATCGCGAGCGCAGACTGGATGCCGCGCAACTTCCACCGCCGCGTCGAGCTTATGGTGCCGATCGAGGACGAGGACATCAAGACGAGGCTCATCGAGATCCTGGACATCCAGCTCGCGGACACGGCCAAGTCCTGGCGCCTGCGCAGCGACGGCAGCTACGAGCGCATCAGCCCGGCCGCGGGGCTCGCCCCGCTGCGCTCGCAGCAGCGCTTCATCGAGATGACGCGCGACAAGGTCAAGACGGCGGACGCGGCGGGGCGCAGCCCCGGGCGCTTCCACCTCGCGCGCGCGATGCCGGCCCGCAACGGCAAGGGCGAGCGCACGCGCCGCCGCTGACCGGCTTCGCCCGACCTCAGACGAGCAGGCTCGCGTTGTACAGGACGTGAGCCAGCAGCGACGCGAGTAGGCCGGCCTCCTCGTAGGCGGCGCCGAAGCCGAGCCCCATCAAGACCGTCTGGTATGCGGCGCCGCGGTAGACGCCGAGGTGCGCGAGGCCGAAGACCGCCGAAGCGGCGCCGATGGCGCGCGTGGCGGAGGACCGGCCGCGGAGCGCGCGCTGGAAGACGTGCCGGTAGAGCCGCTCCTCGACGAGCGGCACGACGAAGACGACCATCGCCGCGAGCACGAGGCGGCTCGGCGCGTCGGGCCGGGCCTCCCGGGCGGGCTGTTCGAGCAGCGGAGCGAGCCAGCGTGCGTGCAGCTGCGGCCAGCTGCAGCGGACGACCTCGGCGGCGCCGTACATTGTATAGTGCACACATCGTACGAGGGCGAGCGCGGAGGCGAAGCCGAAGAACGCGGCGTCGGCCACCCGCGCCGCGCTCGGCCATTTCGCGCTCGGAAGGCGAAAACGGCCGCGGAATAGGAACGGCAGAGCTCCGCCGAGCACGACGAGGATCGCTCCGGTGCCCCAAGCCTTGGCCCCGAGGTGTCGGGCGACGACGAGGGCGGCGGGAAGCACGGTGGCGGCGACGAGAGCGAGGGGGAGGGTGAGCGGATGAGTCGGAGACGGAGACGGAGTCGGAGTCGGAGTCGGAGGCAGGGACAGGCGCTCGCGGAGCTCGGCGGTCACGCGGTGTGGGGTTGGCATGAAGTAGAGCGTGGCGAGCGAGGCCGCGGCGGCGCCTGCGGCACCGAGCCAGAGCAGCGGGAGCGTGTGGAAACAGCTCGCCGCCAGCATGTACGCGTACCTCGTACCGATCGACGCGAGCGCCGCCGCGCAGGCGCGCGGATGGCGCGGGAGCGGTCGGGCGAGCTCGAGGGCGCAGAAGGCGCCGAGGAGGACGTCCCCGACGAGACGCCCGACGATGCCCGAGACGCCCGCCGCAGCGAGCTGGCGCTCGAGCTCGACGAGCGCGACGATCGGCAGCAGGCCGAGGAGCAGCCAGGGCCGCGCGAGGCGGTACCGCGCGACGCTGGGCGGCCCGAGGGCCCGCGCGAGCCGATCGCGCAGCCCGGGGACCTCCGCGACGGCCTCGGCCAGCGGCGAGAAGGGCCCCTCGGCGTCGACGGCGACCAGGGCTTGCGGCTGCCCGGTCAAGTCCGCAGGCAGCGTCGCTGCAGGCTCGTCCTGGCCCGGCCTCTGGACGAAGACGACGAGCATGGACCTTTGATACATTGCCTGGCGATGTGCAGGCAGCGCTTCCCGCGGGCTCGAGGACGGTCATGTTCGGCATGACCCGCGGCGAGATCGCCCTCGTGGCCTTCATCTTCCTGCTCGTTTACGGGGCGATCATCCTGCCGCGGCTTGCCGAGAAGATCGGCGGGCCCAAACCCCCGCCGGCGGGCTGACATCGACCGATGAGCGACCGGCCCCTCGACAGACCCAGCGAAGCCCCGCGCCCCGACAAGGCGACGGTCTTCGTCAGCGATCCTTCCGTCGAGGCGGAGCGGGTGTCGCAAGCGCTGCGCTCGGCGAAGTTTCACGTCGTCGACGTGCCCCTGTCGATGCTCGTCGCCAGGGTCGCGGTGCAGCGCCCGCGCGTGGTCATCCTCGACGCCGACGCCGAGGGCGCGCTCGACACGGTCGCGCGCATGCGCGAGCTCCCCGACGCGGAGGGCATCGACGTGCTGTTCTGCGGCCGGCCGGGGGCGGTGCTGAACAGCACCGAGGACGCGCTGGCGCACGAGGGGAGCGGCTTCTTTCCACGGCCCGTGAACGTCTCGACCCTGCTGAAGAAGATCGAGTCGCTCGTCGCGGGAGGCGAGGCGGGACCGGAGGACTCTGCTCGTGCGGAGGACTCCAGGCAGGAGCCATCCTCCGCCGCCCCCAGCGGGGCGCCCGCCACGACCCAGCGCTCGAAGCCGCCTTCGCGCCCGCCTTCGCACCCGCCGCCTGGCTCGGTGCCGCCGCCTTCGCGGCCACCTGCTTCGCGGCCGCCGCCTGGCTCGGTGCCGCCGCCTTCGCTGCGCGCCGGCGCGCTGTCGCAACGAGTCGCCCCCCTGAGCACGGTGAGCCCCGAGCTGAAGGAGCTGCTCGCGCTCGCCGAGCAGCGCGTGGCCGCCGACCCGTCGCCGAGCGACTCGCCGCCCTCGCCGGAGGAGGAGCTCGAAGCCGTGCTCCCCGAGGAGGTCCTCGCGGCGCTCGACGCGCCGATCGACGACGACGAGCCCGAGGAGGCCGAGGGGCCGAGCCGCGTGATCACGTCGAGCGGGCGCGCGGCGACCGGGCCGGGCGTCCCGGAGCCGGCTCCGGCCGCCGAGCACCTCACGAGCGACGGCACGGGAGTCGCGCACCAGACCCAGGGCGAGCCTCCGCCGGCGCCGACGACGGGAGGAGGAGCGTCCCGGGGAACCGAGGAGCTGACCGCCGCGCACCGCTCCGCGAGGCTGCGGACCGAGCCGCCGGGCCCGGCGCAGCAGCCGTTCGGTGTCGATCCGAGCGCGTCGGTCACGACGCCGCCGCGCCGCTCGAGCTCCGTTCCGCCCAGCAACTTCGGACCGCTGCCGAGCGCCCTCTCGTCGACGCTCGGCAGCGAGCTGCTCGTGCAACAGGGCGGGATGCTCGCCCCCGCGCCGCTGGCTCCCTTCGGCGTGCCGTCCGCGTCGATGTCTCAGCCCACGCCCACACCGGCGGCCGCGCAGGTCGCGCCGTCGATGCCGCGCCCGTCGATCGCGCAGCCGCAGCCGCCTTCGAGGTTCGAGGCTTCCCCCTCGATGAACGAGCCCTCGATGAACGAGCCCTCGGTGCACGCCGGGAGCGTCCAACGCGCCGCCGCCGGCCCCTACACTCTCGGTCCCACCGACGCGCCCCGCGTGCTCGCGCAGTCCATCGCGAGCCGGCAGACCGGAGCCCTCACGTTCGACACTCCGCGCGGCGTGCGGCGCATCGTGCTGCGCGAGGGTGACGTGGTGACGGCCGCCTCGGGTATCGACAGCGAGTCGCTGCTCGCGTTCCTCGGAGCGCGGGGTGACCTCCCGCGCGAGCGCGTCGAGGCGCTCGCGGGCCGGCTGCCTCCCAACGGCCGCCACGCGGGCGCCGCGCTCGTGGCGCAGGGCGTGCTCGGCCAGGACCAGCTCTGGCCGGTGCTGCGCGCGCACGCCGAATACTTGATGGGTCAAGCCATCCTCGTCGACTCGGGCACCGCCTTCCTCGACGCCGAGCCGCCGGGTCGCCTCAAGACGGAGCCGAGCGTCTTCGGGGGCGCACCGGGCGCGGAGGTCCTGCTCGAGGTCGTGCGCCGCGTCTTCGACAACGCGGAGGCGGTGCGCCGGTGCGGTGGGGGTGCCTCCATCGTCGGCGAAGGACCGCGGCCCGAGCTCTTGCGCGAGTGCGGTCTCGGAGCCGCGGAGGTGGAGGCGATCCAGGGCGTGCGCGGCAGGCGCATCGACGCCATCGTGGAGACCTATCCGCAGACGGACATCGCGTCGGTGATCTACGCGCTCTGGCTGCTCGGCGTGGTCGACATGGTGCGCTCGGTGCTCGAGCCGCAGCCGCGGGGCGACGCGGCCCCCGACGCGATCGACGAGGAGGCGGTGCGCGCGCGCGTCCGCGCCCGCGTGCAGCTCGTGGAGGAGGGCGACTACTTCGCGCTGCTCGGCGTCCCGCACAACGCCACCGGCTACGAGGTGCGCCGGGCCTATCTGGACCTGCGGCGCGCGTTCGAGCCGTCGCGCATCCTCACGCCGGGCCTCATCGACCTCGCCGAGGACGTGCGGCGCATCACGACGGTGCTCGAGGAGGCCTACGAGATCCTCGGCGACAACGCCCGGCGCGAGCGCTATCGCCGCGCGATCCAGGACGCGCCCCGCGAGGCCTAGAGCTCGCGGGCTAGAACGAAGCGCCGAAGACCGGGACGCGTACCGTGGCGCCGGCGGTGGAGTCGAGCGTGGTCTCGCGCCCCTGCGACTGCGGCCAGCGCTTGTCCGGCGAGCCCAGCGCGAAGCGGATCGATCCGCCGTCGCCGAAGGCGACCTGGTCGACCTTCGAGTGGGCGTTGCCGGCCGCGAGAACGATGCCGACGACGATACCCACGACGCCCACGCCGGTGGTGACGAGCCCGCCCGTGATGAGACCGGCGTCCCCCGTGCAGCTCGTGCCGAAGCCGCAGTACGCGCCGACGAACAGGCCGAGGAGCGTGAGGCTGAGGCCGATGACCGCCGCGGCCCCGCCGACGCTCGCGAGGACGATGCCGGTCGTGAAGCTGCCGCTCGAAGCCGTGGTGGCCACGAGCTGGGCGCGCCCGCCGGGTTGCCCGCCGATCTGGAACGGCCTCGATGACCGGACGCCGTCGCCGCTGATGCGATAGAGCACGCCGAGCGGCACGGGCTGATCGCACGACCCTTGGCAGACCGTGGTCCACCCTCCGCGGCCATCCCAGCGCCCTCCCGGGGTCTGGGCCTGCAGCACGAGCGAGGGAGAGTCGGTGTCGACGTGTACGACGATCGACGCTGCGGGCGGCGGGCCCTGCACGGTGGCCGGAGCCTGCGGAGGCGGCGCAGCCGCGGGGGGCGCCAGCGTGCTGGCGCGATCGATGTGATCGACCATGTTCCACTGGATGGTCAGCGTCTGGCCGTTCGGGAGCTGGATGGTGATGGGCGCGCCCGGCACGGCCACGCTGAGAGTCCCGCGGACGACGGCGCCGCCCTTCAGGTAGATCGTGTCGCTGCCCTGAGCCGGTGCCGGCGTGACGCCGATGGACACCGGGGGCGGAGGGCCGATGGGCGTCGGCGTCGGCGCGGGCCCTTGCGCCCACGCCGGCGACGTGGCCGTGATGAAGTAGCAGGCAGCGAGCAGACCCGACACGCCAGCCAGAGAGCGCATGCGCCGAGTATAACGCAGCCAGTCGGCAGACCACTTGAGTCGATGGACTTGCGCCGCGCTGGCAGGCAACAAGCGTGGCCGTCAGGCGACGTGTGTGCTGGTGCTCGGCGTGACGGCGTCGACGACGATGGTGCCGTGCTCTGCGTCGACCGTGACGACGTCCCCCCGCGCGATCTCGCCGCGCAGCAGCATCTCCGCGATGGGCGCTTCGACCAGGCGAGCGATCGCGCGGCGCATCGGCCGGGCGCCGAGCTCGGGGTCGAAGCCGCCGCTCGTGAGCAGCGCGTCGAGGGCCGCCTCGCTGGCGTCGAGGCGCACCCCCCGCGCGCGCGCGAGCTCCTCGCCCAGCGCGGCGAGCATGCGGCGGGCGACCTCGCGCACGTCGTCCTTGCCGAGCGGCGCGAAGGCGAGCACCTCGTCGATCCGGTTGTAGAGCTCCGGAGGGAGCGCGGCGCGCGCGGCGGCGACGACCGCCGAGCGGTACTCCGTGTCGCGCGCCGACGTGCTGCGGGACGGCGGCGCGAAGCCGACGCGCCCGCGAGCGCCTCGGTCGGGAGAGATCTCGGCGCCGAGGTTGCTCGTCATGAGGATGACCGTGTTGGTCAGATCCACGGTGCGGCCGCGCCCGTCCGTGAGACGGCCCTCGTCCAGCACTTGCAAGAACGACTCGAGCACGTCGCGGTGGGCCTTCTCGATCTCATCGAGGAGCAAGACCTGATACGGCCGGCGCCGGACGGCCTCGGTCAGCTGCCCGCCGGACTCGTGACCGACGTAGCCGGGCGGGGCCCCGAAGAGCCGCGCGATCGCGTGCGACTCGGCGTATTCCGACATGTCCAGCCGGGTCATGGCGTCGGGCGAATGGAACAGGCACTCGGCGATGGCCTTGGCCGTCTCGGTCTTGCCGACGCCCGTCGGCCCGAGCAGCAAGAAGGAGCCGATCGGCCGGCGCGAGCGGAAGCCCGATGCGTTGCGTCGCAGGACCGCGGCGATGCGGCCGAGGGCGTCCGTGTGACCGACGACGCGCTCGGCCATCAGCGCCTCGAGCCGCAGCATGCGCTCGCCATCGCTCTCGAGGAGCCGCTCCATGGGCACGTGGGCGAGCTCGGAGACGACCTCGGCGATCTGCTCGACGGTGACCTTCTTCTCGCCCCGCCGACGCGTGCGCGCACCCGCGAGGTCGAGGATGCCGACCGCCTTGTCGGGGAGCGCGCGCGACGGGACGTAGCGCACGCTCCAGTTGATCGCCGCC
Organism: Polyangiaceae bacterium; assembly: GCA_035470765.1. Lineage (GTDB taxonomy): Bacteria > Myxococcota_A > Polyangia > Polyangiales > Polyangiaceae > DASXHD01. The sequence continues at coordinate 21,554 of DATIQP010000235.1, forward strand.
GCGAGGGACTCCTTCACGTAGGTCGCATCGTGGTGCTTCTCGAACGCGGGCAGGATCCCCTCGAGGGCCAGGTACGCTTCCTCGGGCGACGGCTCGTCCACCTCGACGATGGAGAAGCGCCGCGCGAGCGCCGCGTCGTTCTCGATGGTGCGCCGGTATTCCTCGGTCGTCGTCGCGCCGATGCACGGCAGCTCGCCGCGCGAGAGGGCGATCTTGAGCTCGGTCGTCGCCTCCTCGCCCGCGTCGGGACCGAAGAGCGCGTGGATCTCGTCGAAGAAGAGGACGACGCGCCCCTGGGCGGCCGCCACCTCCGCGCGCAGCTCCGCGATGCGCTCGGCGAGCGAGCCCCGCGCGCCCGTGCCCGCGAGCAGCGCGGCGGGCGTGATCTCCACGATGACGCGATCGTCGAGGCCGCACACCGAGTCGCCGTCGGCGATGCGCTGCGCCAGGCCGCGAACGACGCTGGTCTTGCCGACGCCGGCGGGGCCGAGCAGACACGGGCAGTTCCCGTGGCGCTTGGCGAGCACGTCCAGGGTGCGCTCGATGTCCAGATCGCGTCCGACGACGGGATCGAGCTCGCCTTGCGCCGCGGCTAGCGTGAGGTTGCGGCCGAGCTGCGAGACCACGCGGAACCGCTTGGCGTCGAGGACGAACCGCTTCGCCGCGCCGGCGGCCGGTTTCTTGCCGCTCGCGGCGGACTTCTTGGGCGCGATGCCGCTGGAGGAGGATCTCTTCGGAGGCGCCAGGGCCGGGAGCGACGGCGCCATGGTCAGCTGTTGCACCGGAGCGGGCGGCGAGGGCGGCGTGCTCGCGCTCGGCGGCGGGGCCGGCATGCCCATGGCCGCGGCATTGGGTCGGGGCGCCGACGGTCTTACGCGCGGAGCCGGCGCGATGCCCGTCGCGAGCTGCATCGCCGCGGTCCGGAGGCGAACCACGTCGGTGCCGCACTGCTGCAGCGCGCGCGCCGCCGCGCAGCCCTTGTCCTGGCAGAGCGCGAAGAGCACGTGCAGGCCGGCGGGCTCCCGCGCCGTCGTCCGCGCCGAGAACTCGCGGGCCCGCTGGATGGCGCGCGACACCGCGTCCGGGGTGTCGTCGGTCAGGATGCGCGCGGCCTTGAGCAGCACGTCCACGTCGAGGCGCCGCTCGCGCAGCAGATCGCCGGCCGGACCTGCCGTGTGGGCGATGGCCGCCAGCAAGTGGCCGGTCGTGGCCTTCTCTTTGCGGCCGGCCGCCAGGTGGTCGGCGAGACGGCGCAGCGCAACGAGCTCGGGCTCGCTTCGTCCAGTCATACCCGATGCGTCGCACGCCGTGTGCGCACGGGCCAAATTATCTCAATTCTTGGGCGCGCAGAGCGGCACGCCGTCCGCCTTGTTGTTCTTGAAGGGCGTGCAGTCATGGTCCTCGCTGGACATCGCGGCCTGCTTGCCGTTCTTGAACGTGTTGTTGGCGATGGTCACCCCGGTGAGGTCCTTGGCGTCCACGCTCCAGAACGTGATGGCTCCCCGGCCGTTCTCGCCGGTGCTGCCGAAGTACTCGAACGTGCAGTTCTCGATGTGCGTCCCGTTCGACTTCTTGCGGATGAAGAAGCCCACCCAGTCGCCGGCGCCGGGCGAAGGCGCTGCGCTGGTGAACGACACGTTCTTGGCGACCAGCGCGCCGGCCTGGACGTCGATGTAACCGTCCTGGCCCATCTTGACGACCGTCTTGTCGGCGATGGTCAGCGTCGGCACGCTGCTGTCGCTCTGGATCTTGATGTGGCCGTCCACGACCACGGGCACGTCGAAGGGCGGCCACGTGGTCGTCTGATCGACGTCGCTGTTCTTGACGTGGATGGGGTTGCCGAACGTGTTCCCCTTCCCCACGGAGCCGAGGACCTGCGCCACCACGCTCAGCGAGCCGTTCTTGTTGTCCTTGAACGTGTCGTTCTCGAACTTGGCGAACGTCGCGTTCTCGTCCGCCACGAGGCCGAACTGAGCGCTGTTGCGGATCGTGGTGTTCGTAATCGAGATGCGGCCGCCCTGGCGCATGGAGTCGATCTGGATCGCGCCGACGCCGTTCTGGGCCTTGCTGCCCGCGTACTCGATGATGAGGTGATCGAGGCTGGTGCCCGCCATCGTCTTCTCCCTGAAGCCGAGGCCGACCCAGTCGCCGGACGCCGGCGACTTGTTGGCGGAGGTGAAGACGACGGGCGCGGCGTCGGTGCCCTTGACGACGAGCTTCCCGTAGTTGACCCAGATGTAGGTGTCCGTTTCGAAGGAGACCTTGACGCCCTCCTCGAAGGTGACGGTCGCGCCTTCGTCGACGTTGAACGACCTCTTCGCCGTGACGATGCAGCCCTTGGTGAAGGTGAGATCCTTGGTGACGTCGTCCGTCGGCCACCCGCAGCCCGAGGTGGCTCCCTTGCTCGGGTCGTTGCCCTCGGTCGCCTCGAGCTTGGTGGTCTTCTCGGAGCTGCCGGAGCTGCCGGACTTCTCCGACGTAGTGGCGCCGGTCGTGGTCGTGGAGGGCGCCCCACTGTCCGCCTCCTCCTTGTGCTTGAGGAGATTGCATCCCGATGCGACCAGGAGCGAGCCGACCAACACGAGCGAACTAGAGAGCCGCATGGCACGCCTTTTACCACCAAGCCCGCGCCCGCGTAAACGCGCCCGAGCCGCCTGGGCGGCCCGCGCGCCCGCTCCCTTGTCATCGCGGCCAGGAAGTGCGAACACCGCGACATGCGCGCACACGCCCTCTTCGGTCTGACCCTCGCGACCTCGCTCTTCGCCGCCTGCGGCGGAGAAAGCAACCCGCCCCCGCAGAACCCGCCGCCGACGACCTCGGCGAGCGTGGCCCCCGCGGCTTCGTCGGCCGCCCCGACGACGGAGGCGACCCCGACCCCGCCGGGCGATCAGGCGTACACCCTCCTCACGACGGCGACGGGCTGCTGGCTCGGCGGGCTGTGGGGCGACGCCGAGGGTGAGACGGGAGCTGCGGAGCGGCGCGCCGGCAACGAGCGTCGCTGCGGCCGGGCGATTCACCTGATGCTCGGCAAGGAGGATCCGGCCAAGATCCCCGCGCTGCGCGCGCTCGATCCGGCGCTCACCGACGAGCTCTTGGCGAAGGTGCTGGAGCTCGCCAAGGCGGACCGAATCGACGCGGCCCACACCGACGGCCTGAAGAAGCTCGGCGTCGCCGTGTCGATCGCGGCTCGCGAGTCGGTGCTGGCCCACCGCGCAGCGGCGAAGATCCGCGAGGACATCGACAAGCTGAAGACCGACAAGGAGAAGCAGTCCGCGCGAGAGAAGGACGCCAGCAAGCTCTCCGCCGACGACGCCGCCGCCGCCGGGCCGCTGAAGGCCGGCACGGGTCTCGAGGCGCTCTTCAAGCTCGACGTCGGCGACTACACGAAGGACGCGCATGCGATCGGCGTCTTGCTCGCGCTCGGGCGGGTGCGTGTGTCGCGCGACATTCCGAAGCACATGAAGGTCTACGCGGTGAGCCCCGCCTACCAGACGGTCTTCGGCGTGCAGCCCCCGGCCGTTCCCGACACGGCGAACGCGCCGCTCAAGCCCGGCACCTGGCTCGGGTTCCTCGTCGACGTGGCGAAGGCCGCCGGCCATCCGGTCCCCGAGACCGCCAAGACGCCGACGGAGCGCGAGTCGCACGCCTGGGC
>DATIQP010000236.1:0-7910 GCA_035470765.1 Polyangiaceae bacterium
GTAGTCGACGATCGCCTCGAAGCCGGGCCGGGCGAAGTGCGCCTTCATCCACCGCGCGGCCATCGCCATGCCCACGCTCGTCGCCACGCCCTGGCCGAGCGGGCCGGTCGTCGTCTCGACGCCGCTCGTCCAGTGGTACTCGGGGTGGCCGGGGCACTTGCTGTCGAGCTGCCGGAAGCGTTTCAGATCCTCGAGCGAGACCGTGGGCGCGCCCAGCGTCTCGTACTCCGGGTTGACGGCGCGGGTGCGTGTAAGATGCAACAACGCGTACAGCAGCGTCGAGGCGTGTCCGGCCGAGAGGACGAAGCGGTCGCGGTTGGGCCAGATGGGGTCCTGCGGGTCGAACCGCAGCACGCGTTGCCAGAGCGCGTACGCGACCGGCGCCATCGCCATCGGGGTGCCGGGGTGGCCTGAGTTGGCCTGCTGCACGGCGTCCATCGCGAGCGTCCGGATGGTGTTGATGCAACGCGTGTCGATGGCTTCCGTCATGCGCTCCCTCCTGGCGACGAGAACCCCGAGGGTAGGCCCGGCCTCGTCCCCAGAGCAACGGTCGCCATCACCCGGGCGTCAGAATGTCTCGCCACCCATTCGAGTTCGAATCGGAATTCGAATTCCCCATTCGGCCTCTATTTCTCCGCGAGGATGATCCGCGCGCTCCTCTGGTACGTCACGTACGCCCACGCCCACTCGAAGAGCACGGCGAGGCGGTTGCGGAAGCCGACGAGCGCCATCACGTGCACGAATAGCCACGCGCACCACGCGACGAAGCCCGTCAGCCGGACGTGGCCTATCTCGGCCACTGCGCGGCTGCGGCCGATCGTCGCCATCGATCCCTTGTCGTGATAGCGAAACTCCTTCATCGGCTCGCCCGCGGCGGATGACTGGATGTTCTGCGCGACGTGGTGGCCTTGCTGCAGCGCCACCTGCGCGACGCCGGGGAGCGCCGCGCCGTCCTGCTCGAACGCGGCGAGATCGCCGATGACGAACACGTCCTTGGCGCCCAGGCCCTTGACGGACAGATCGCGCTCGACGGGGACGCGCCCCATCTTGTCGAGCGGCACGCCCAGCGTCGACGCGAGCAGCGCTCCTCCGACCCCGGCGGCCCACAGGATGGTGCGCGCGCGCAGGCGCGTGCCGTCGGCGAGCTCCACGCCCTCGGCGTCGATGCGCCTGGCGAGGGTGCGGGTGCGGACGTCGACGCCGACCGCGGCGAGGTCCTCGCGCACGCGCTCCGAGAGCTCGGGGGAGAACGCGGACAGGAGCCGCTCGCCGCCCTCGAGCAGCGTGATGCGCGCGCGCCTCGGATCGAAGCGACGGAAGTTCTTCGTCATGGTGCGGCGCGCGATCTCCGAGAGGGCCCCGGCGAGCTCGACGCCGGTCGCCCCGCCGCCGACGACCACGAACGAGAGCCAGTCGTCGCGCTCCTCGTCGGTCTCGGCCTTCTCGGCGTTCTCGTACGCGAGCAGGATGCGGCGGCGGATGTCGAGCGCCTCCTCGAGAGACTTGAGGCCCGGCGCGAAGCGCTGCCACTCGTCGTGGCCGAAGTAGCGGTGCGTGACGCCCGCCGCGACGACGAGGTAGTCGTACCGCAGCGTGTCGCCGTCGGTGGAGTGGACCGTCTTCGCCGCGGCGTCGATGCGATCGACGTTGGCCAGGAGAACGGTGCAGTTCTCGACGTGGCGGAGGACGTTGCGGATGGGCGCGGCGATGTCCGTGGCGGCGAGCGCCGCGGTCGCGACCTGGTAGAGCAGAGGCTGGAAGAGGTGGTGGTTGCGCTTGTCGAGCACGAGCACCTCGACCGGTGCCCGGCGGAGCGCCTTGGCGACCTCGAGCCCGCCGAACCCCGCGCCGATCACGACGACGCGCGGGCGTTTGCCCTGACCTTCGCGCACGCCGGTGCTATAGGGCCAGCCTGCCATGATCGTCCACCGGTTCATCGACGTCGGCGGCACCAGGCTGCACGTGGCGGAGCAGGGGAGCGGGCCGCCCGTGGTGCTCCTGCACGGCTTCCCGGAGTTCTGGTTCTCGTGGCGTGCGCAGATGGACGCTCTCGCGGCCGCCGGGTTCCGTGCCGTCGCTCCCGATCTGCGCGGATACAACGAGTCGGACAAGCCTCGTGGCACCGGCAGCTACCGCGCCTCGCTCGTCGCCGACGATGTAGCGGGCGTCATCCGCTCGCTCGACGCGGGCCTGGTGCCGGTGGTCGGCCACGATTGGGGCGCTCCCATCGCGTATCGCCTGGCGATGGATCACCCCGAGCTCGTCTCGCGCCTGTTCATCCTCAACGGTCCCCACCCGGAGCACTTCCGGAAGCTCCTATGGAAGAGCGCCGCGCAGCGCCGCCGCAGCTGGTACATCTTCCTCTTCCAGCTCCCGCTGCTGCCCGAACGCGCGCTCCGGCGCCCTGGGACGCTGGCCCGCATCTTTCGGCGCATGGCGACGCGGCCCGAGGTGTTCGGCGACGAGGTCATCGCCGAGTACGAGCGCGCGTTTGCCAGGCCCGGGGCGCTGCACGCGGCCGTCTCCTACTACCGGGCCGCCCGCCTCCCGGACCGGCGTCCGCGCGGCGGCGTCACGTGCCCCACGCTCGTCCTCTGGGGGATGAAGGACTCGGCGCTCGGCCCCGAGTGCCTCGAGGGGCTGGACCGCTACGTCCCCGACGTGCGCATCCACCGCATCGAGGGCGCCTCGCACTGGGTGCAGCAGGAGGCGGCCGACGAGGTGAACGCCGTCCTGCTCCGCGAGCTCGGCGCTTCTGGGTCATGAGCCCGCGCCCGCGCTCCTTCACCTTCGAGCCGATCGGCGTCGCGCGGACTCCTTTCAAGGAGAAGCGCGAGGCGCCGCGCCAGCCGGCCGCCGCGCGCGGCGTGGAGGGGATGATCGAGCTCTTCGCCGGCAAGGGCTACGAGGATGCTCTCTCCGACCTCTCCGAGTGGACCCACGTCTGGGTCCTCTACGTGTTCGATCGGGCCGAGGGCTGGCGCCCGAAGGTGCTCCCGCCGCGCAGCGGCGCGGCAGGGGAGCGGCCGACGCGGAAGGGCGTCTTCGCGACGCGCTCGCCGCACCGGCCCAACCCGATCGGGCTCTCGGTGGTCCGCCTGCGCTCGGTCGAGGGGCTCCGCGTGCACGTGGCCGACGTCGACCTCCTCGACGGGACGCCCGTGCTCGATCTCAAACCCTATGTAAAATACACGGACGTGGTGACGGAGGCCGGCGACGGCTGGCTCGCCCCGACCGATCCGCTCGGCGCGTGGTCGGTGTCGTTCGGCGCCGAGGCGCGCGCGGAGCTCGACTTCCTGGCGGCGCGCGGGGTCGCTCGGCTGGAGAACGACATCCTCGCCGCGCTCACGCTCGGCCCGCAGCCGCACGCCTACCGGCGCATTCGCCGGAGCGGCGACGACGGCGTCCTCGCCCTCAAGGAGTGGCGGGTCCACTTCCGGGTGGTGACGAGCGGGTCGATCCTCGTGCTGCGGGTGCGCAGCGGCTACCGCCCGCGCGAGATCGCGTCGCGCGACGATCTCCGGATCCACCGCGAGCTCGGCGCCGCCTTCCCTTGACAAAACCCCGCGATCGGCGCAGCCATCCAGCATGATCTTCGATGTGGTTGTCGTGGGCGGGGGGCCCGGCGGATCGGTCTGCGCGGCTCGCCTCGCCGAGCACGGCCTGCGCGTGCTCGTCCTCGAGCGCGAGCGCTTCCCGAGGTTCCACCTCGGCGAGTCGCTGCTGCCGCAGTCGATGCCCGTCCTCGACGCGCTCGGGCTGATGCCCGAGATGAAGGCTCGCTTCCTCGAGAAGCACGGCGCCCGCTTCCACCAGGACGAGCCCGCGCGCTCCGAGCGCTACCAGTTCGCCACCGCGTTCGACTCGCGCTGCACGTCCGCGTTCCAGGTCCCCCGAGACGAGTTCGACGACCTCTTGCTGCGAACGGCCGAGAAGAAGGGGGCCGAGGTCCGCCACGAATGGACGGTGAAGCGGCTCCGCTTCGAGGCGGAGCGCGCCGTCGGCGTCGAGGCGGTGGATCCGGCGGGCGCGGTCCACTCCATCGACGCGCGCTTCGTCGTCGACGCTTCGGGCCGCGACGCGCTGCTCGCCGGCGATCGCCGGGCCAAGAGCCGGATTGACCGGCTCGACAAGTCCGCGTTCTACAGCCACTACCGCGGTGTCCCGCGCGGGGCGGGCCTGGAGGAGGGCGACATCGACATCGTCGTCTTCGAGCACGGCTGGTTCTGGTTCATCCCGTTCAAGGACGGGCGCACGAGCGTCGGCGCGGTCGTCGGCAGCGCGTGGGTCAAGGAGCACCGCGACGCCGGCGACGCGACCGGCATGCTCGCGCGCGCCGTCTCGCAGTCGCCGACGGCGCAGCGGCTGCTCGCGCAGGCCACGCCGCTCTGGCCGGCGCGCGCCGCCGCCGACTACAGCTATCGGGTCGGCGAGACCACGGGCCACGGCTGGCTCATGGTCGGCGACGCGGCCGGGTTCATCGACCCGCTCTTCTCGAGCGGCGCGCACATCGCCATGCGGACCGCCTACGCGGCCGCGGACCGAATCCACGAAGCGCTCTCCGCCGGCGACGTGAGCCCGGCGCGTTTCGCCGGGTGGGTCGCCGAAGCGCAGCTCGGCTCGGCGACGTTTACCGACGCCGTCCACGCGTTCTACGCGGGCGGGCTCCTCCGGTACGTCTTCGCCGAGAAGCAGCACACGTTCTTGCGACGCTCGGTCACGTCGCTGCTGTCGGGCGACGTCTACTCGCTCGATGCGCGCTGGATCAAAGACGTGCGCACTCGCCTCGCGGAGATGGCGTCGGCCGACTGGAAGCCGGACGCCGTCGTCGGCGTCGGCTGACGCCTGCTCCGCAGACCTCCGGCTCTAGGCTGGCCCGACGTGCTGCGAGAAGACCATGTCGGCGGCAGGCGACTGCGCGCCGTCTTCCTTCTCGGCGGTGATCTGGAGATCGAAGTCGACCTCGGGCACCGTACCTTCGAAGTTGCCCTCGCGGTTGTCGGCGTCGTACTTCAGGTTGCCGATGCGCGACCACTGGGCCTCGGCGTTCTTGCGCGTCCAGATGATGTAGATGCGCGTGCCTGCGACGACGCGCTCCGGCGGCGGCAGGTTCTTGGCTTTGACCAAGAGTCGGGTCAGGTGCTGATCCTTGGAGACGTCGGCCTCTAGGGTCGCGTCGGCGCCGGGCGCCTTGGGGGAGGACGCAATCTGGTACTTCAGCGGACCGCCGCACGCGGCGACCAACAACGTCAGAGCCAACACCGCGCCCTTCATCGCGCTACGCATCGTCGTCATCCTTTCGTGGCGTTGAAGCCGCCTCGCGCCCCAGGGCCGCTCGGCTACGCGAAGCTTACACGAATCGCGCCGTGGAGTGGCCAACGTTTGCAACCCGCCCGCGACGTGCGCACAATCGGGAAATGCATTTCCGAAAGCTCGAGCTCCCGCGCCCCGAGGAGGCGCTCGTCGGTCGCGACGAGGAGATGGACGTCCCCGAGGTGCACTTCATCAACGGCCACCCGCTGAAGGGCGTCCCCGCCGGCATGCAGACGGCGATGTTCGCCCTGGGCTGCTTCTGGGGCGACGAGCGCAAGCTCTGGCAGAGGGACGGCGTGTGGGTCACGGCCGCCGGCTACGCGGGCGGCTTCACCAGGAACCCGACGTACGAGGAGGTCTGCACCGGCGACACGGGCCACGCCGAGGTCGTCTGGGTGGTGTTCGATCCGAAGAAGGTCTCGTACGACCAGCTGCTCAAGCTGTTCTGGGAGAGCCACGATCCGACGCAGGGCATGCGGCAGGGCGGCGACGTCGGCACGCAGTACCGCTCCGCGATCTACACCTACGGCGCGGAGCAGAAGCGCGCCGCCGAGGCCTCGCGCAGCGCCTATCAGGAGCGGCTGCGCGCCGCCGGCCACGGCGACATCACGACCGAGATCCGCGAGGCGCCGCAGTTCTACTACGCCGAGGAGTACCACCAGCAGTACCTGGCGAAGAACCCGAACGGCTACTGCGGCCTCGGGGGAACGGGCGTCGCGTGCCCGGTGGGCGTGGTTCAGGCCGAGTGACGAGCCCGGGGGCGATCACGCGGCCACGACGCGATCGCCGCCGGCGGACTTCGCGCGATAGCACGCCTCGTCCGCGCGCCGCGTGAGGGAAGCGACCGAGTCGTCGGGGGTCGCCTCGGCGACGCCCACGCTCGCGGTCACGCAGCGCTTGCCGCCGAACTTGCGCCCGACGACCGCGACCGACGCGACGACGCGTTCGGCGACGCCGAGGGCGTCCTCGGCGTGGGTCTCGGGCAGCACGACCAAGAACTCGTCCCCGCCGTAGCGGCCGACGACGTCGTGCGCGCGCGTCGCCCCGCGCATCGCCTCCGCCATCTCGACGAGCATCACGTCTCCGCGCAGGTGGCCCTCGGAGTCGTTGATCTGCTTGAACCCGTCGAGGTCGAGCATCACCACGCTGAGCGGCGTGCCTCGCCGGGCGCGCTCGAGCAAGGCGCCGAGCGTGTCGAAGAGCTGGCGCCGGTTGGCGAGCCCCGTGAGAGGATCGCGCTGGCTGAGCTCCTCGAGGTGGGAGTTGGCGCGGGCGAGCTCGCGCTCGCGCGTGTCGAGGGCGTGCACCAGCGCGCCGACCACGCTCACGCTCGCGAGGAGCATGGTCACGACGACGAAGCTCGATACGATGCACGCGTGTAGCGGCGGCCGGCCCAGCACCGCGAGCTCCGGCACGTCGGGCGCGAAGGCGAGGCTTCCGGCGCGCTCGAGCCAAACGACGCCCAAGAACGAGCCCGCGTAGAGGGCCGAGAGCCCGAGACCCACGCGCCGGCCGACGACCAGCGTGTTGAGGACCGCGGCGAGGACGTAGAGCCCGCTCATCGAGCCCGCGACGCTGCCCAGCCGGTGGGTGAAGAAGGTGACGATCGCGCCGTCCACGAGGCCCGCCAGAAACGACCTCACGCGGCCGCCGAGCTGCTTGCGGATGAGGACCTGCTCGACCGCGGCGAAGCCGAGATACGGCCACAGGATCCACGCGTCGTGGCGCGCGCGGCCGCCGATCGCCGTGAAGAGCACGAGCGCGAGCAGCCCGACGCCCAGTCGGCTCAGGCCTGCGTAGAAGACCAGATCGCGTTTGCGCACCGCGGGGCTAGGATACCTCATCGTGAAGACCGTGATCCTGGATGGCCCGATGGGCTCGGAGCTCTCGCGCCGCGGCGTCGATACGTCGTTGCCGCTGTGGAGCGCCCGCGCCCTGATCGAGGCGCCCGACGCGGTCCGCGAAGTCCACGCCAGCTACGCCGCGGCCGGGGCGTCCCACCACCGGGTCAACACCTTCCGCGCGCGGAGGCGAACGGCGGGGCAGGGGTGGGAGGCCATGGCGCGTCGCGCGGTCCGGCTCGCCCGCGAGGGCGTGCGGGGGTACGCCGGCGCGGTCGTGGTCGGCAGCGTGGGCCCGCTCGAGGACTGCTACCGCCCGGAGCTCGCCCCGCCCGACGACGAGGCGCGCCCGGAGCACGAGGAGCTCGTGCGGGTGCTGCGCGACGAAGGGCTGGATCTCATTCTGTGCGAGACGTTCCCCTCCGCGCGCGAGGCCGTGGTCGCGACCGAGGCGTGCAAGCGCTCCGGGGCCACGACCTGGGTCTCGCTCACCGGCGGGCCGAGCGGCGACGTGATGACGCCCGAGGCGATGCGCGCCGCGGCACGCCAGGTCGTCTCCGCCGGGGCCGACGCGGTCCTCGTCAACTGCGTGGCCGCGGAGCTCGTCGAGCCCTACCTCGACGCGGTGGCCTCCGCCGGCGTCCCGTTCGGCGTCTCCGCCAACGCGTCGCGCTGGAACGAGCCTCCGGTGCCGGTCGAGCGCTACGTCGCGCTCGCGCGCGGCTGGCGCGAGCGCGGGGCCAGCATCGTCGGTTG
>DATIQP010000237.1:0-4136 GCA_035470765.1 Polyangiaceae bacterium
ACGAGCTGGAGGAGCTGGTCGTCGAGTACCCGACGACGCTCCTGCCCGCGGGCCTCGCGCTCGCCGACGCCGCCGAGCCGCCCGACGACGCCGACGGGTTCATCCTCGTGCGCGAGACGACGAGCACCGCCGAGCCGGCCAAGGCGAAGGACGCTCGCGCCCGCCTGCCGCAGGTGCTCACCGTGCGCACGCAGGCTGGCCGCACCGTCGAGGACACGGGCCCGCTGCTCGATCGCGTGGGCCGAGCGCGCCACGCCATCGTGGCCGCGCGCCTCGCGCTGAAGCTCCGGGCGTGCATCGCACGAATCTCCAAGGAGCGAGAGGCCGCCGAGCAGTCGCACCTCGCGAAGCTCGCGGCGCTGGAGAGCCAGCGGATCCCGGATCCGGCCGCCTTCCGCGCTCGCCAGCTCGATCGGAGCGAGATGGCCATCGAGCAAGGCGCGGACGACGTCGTGCGCATGGCGCTCGAGGCCCTCGAGCGCGGCATCGACGGCCTCGGCAAGGAGTGGCGCGACGCCATGACCAAGGCGGCGGGCAAGAGCGCCATCGCCGCGTGCGCCCGCGAGGTGGATACGACCTCCGCGGCCCGCATCGACGACGTCCTCGAGGCCACGAGCGAGCTCATCGCGCGCGAGATGCAGAGCGTCACCGAGTCGCTCGAGCGCTGGGCCCTGGACGAGATCCGCAACAGGTACCACACGGCGCCGCGCCTGCGCGCCGAGTCGCTCGCCCCCGTCGCCAGCGACGTGACGCGCGAGGACCTCGCCGAGCGAATCTTCGGGATGTTCCCCATCCGCGGCGCCGTAGAGAGGTTCGACAAGAGCCGCGTGCGGTTCGGCGTCGCAGGCGCCGCGGCGGGCGCGGCCGTGGGAACGCTCGTCAAGCCGGGCCTCGGCACCGCCGCCGGGGCGCTCGTCGGCGCGCTCGCGGCATGGCTGCAGCGGCCCGAGAAGCTGCGCCGCGACTGCCTCGCGCGCCTCGACACCTACGTCGCCGAAGTGAAGGCGCGCATCGGCGAGCAGCTCGTCCAGAGGCGCGGTGACGTCGCGCACGGCATCCGGCTCGCGCTCGAGCAGGCGCTCGAGGACTCGCTGGCGCGCATCAACGACTCGGTCACCCGGCTCATGGACGTCGAGAAGCGCGCGATCGCGGGCGAGCGCGAGCAGCTCGCGCAGCTGCTGTCCACGCGCGGCACGCTCGAAGAGCACGAGCGCGAGCTCGGCAAGGTCCTCGACGCGGTCCGCTTCTGACGTTAACGTCCGCTCATGCGTTCGTGGTACGCCCTCGCCGTTTCTCCGCTGCTGCTGCTCGGGTGCCCCGCCAAGGAGTCCTCGTCCACCGCCGGCACGTCGACAGCCTCCGCCGCGGCGGCCGCGTCTTCCGCGGCGGCCGGCCTCGCGCCGCAGACGACCCTCGCCCCCCTCTCGGACACGCCCACCGCGACGGCGACCGGCGCGCCGGGCACCGGGCAGGCCGCGGCAACGGGCGCCCTCTCTCCCAAGCCGAAGGCGTCGGCGGCGGGCTCGGCCGCGGGCACAGCGCTGGCGGGGAACACCAACGCCGTGCGGATCAAGCAGTGCTGCGACGCCCTGCGCAAGACCACCGCCACGCTCGCGCCCGCGAGCACCGAAGCTCAAACGATCACGCAGGCCGCCACGCTCTGCGACGGCGTCGCGGCGGCCGTGACCGGGCCGGCCACCGTCGGCCAGGCGCCCGAGTTCGCTCCGGTGCGGCAGCTGCTGCAGGGCATGCAGGGCAAGTCCATCCCCGCTGTGTGCCAGAGCCTGTAGGGCTCAAGCGAAGTGGTCGAACCCGCCGTGGGCGGGCCACTCGCGCGTACCGTCACGAACGAAGACGCCACTCCCGGGCTCGATCTCTCCGATGCGAACGAAGCCTTCGATGGCGCCCGGGGACGTACACACGAGCGCGTAGTCCTCGCCGCCCGCGACCATGAGATCGAGAGGCTCCGCGTCGAGCGCTCGCGCCGCGACGACCAGCGCCGGGGCTGCCGCCGCGCGAAGCCGATCGGCGTCCAGCACGACCCGCACGCCGCTCGCCGCCGCGAGGTGACCTGCGTCGCGGGCCAGCCCGTCGGAGACGTCGATGGCGGCGGTCGCCTGGCCGATCATCGCCCTGCCCGCGTCGATGCGCGCGACGGGACGACGCCACGCCTCGAGGGCCGCGTCCGGGACGGCCACGCCGCGCCGCAGGCCCGCGAGCCCGGCGGCCGCCAGGCCAAGAGGCCCGGTCGCGAGCACGACGTCGCCGGGGCGCGCGCCCGCGCGCAGGACCGGAGAGGCCGCCGCGCCAAGGACGGTCGTCGCGACCGAGACGCAGGGGCCCCGCGCGAGGTTGCCGCCGACGATCGGCGCCCCGAGCGCGTCGCTCGCCGCGCGCTGCCCGGCGACGAGGGCGTCGAACGCGTCCTCGTCGAAGTCCGCCGGCAGCACGACCGAAGCCAGGATCCCGAGGGGCCGCGCGGCCATCGCTGCGAGGTCGCTCGCCGCGGCCATCACGGAGCGCCAGCCGACGTCCGCGAACGTCATGAGCTCGCGCTCGAAGTGCGTGCCCTCGACCTGCTCGTCGATGGTCCACACGAGCTTCTCGCCCCCTGCCCCGCTCGAAGGCGGATCGAGCACCGCCGCGTCGTCGCCGATGCCGACCACCACACCGGGAGCGTCGTGCGCGAGGCGCGCGAGGAGCCGGGCGATGCGCTCGAGCTCCGAGCTCACGACAGCTCTTCGGCGGCGGCGACCGGCAGGGCGACCACGAAGACCGCGCCCTGCGGCCGGTTCTCCTCGACGCGGATGGTCCCGTTGTGCGCCTCGACGAGGCGCTTGACGATGGCGAGACCGAGGCCCGTGCCGCCGTACTCGCGGGTGGAGGACGAGTCGACCTGGTAGAATGGATCGAAGACCTTGTCGCGCTCGCCCGGCGGGATACCGATGCCGGTGTCCAGGACGGCGATCTCGATCTGCGCGCGCAACGGCGCCATCAGCGCGAGGCCCACTTCCTGCCCGTCTCGTCTGGAGAGCAGGCGCGTGCGGAGCGTCACGCTTCCGCCCTGCGGCGTGAACTTGATGGCGTTGTCGCCGATGTTCGTGAAGACCTGGCGCAGGCGCTCGGCGTCGGCGCGCAGCTCGGGAAGGTTGCCCTGCCCCTCGAGCTTCAGCAAAACGCCCTTCTTGCGCGCCGTCGGCGTGAGCGTCTTGAGCACCTCGCCGAGCACGTCTTCGATGCGCACGTGCGCGCGGCGGACGCTCATCGTGCCGCTCTCGAGCTTGCCCATGTCGAGGAGGCTCTGGATGAGCGAGAGCAGCTGCTCGCCCTTCTCGCGGATCGTCCCGACGAACTCCTGCTGCTCCGGGTTGAGCGGCCCCGAGATCCCCTCCCCGAGCATCTCGCTGTAGCCGATGATGCTGGTGAGCGGCGTCCGCAGCTCGTGGCTGACGGTGGCGAGGAAGTTCGACTTGAGGCGATCGAGCTCCTTGAGCCGGTCGTAGGCGTCTTGCAGCTTGGCCTGCTTCTCGGTGAGCTCGCGGAAGCTCTCGCGGACGCTGAGCAGGTGCATCTGGCTGGTGAGCAGGGTCTTGTGCCCGGAGAACAGGATCAGGTCGAGCGCGGCCTTGAGGTGCCGCGCGACCCGCTGCACCGTGTCGCTCTTCGCGCGAGGCACCTTGATCAGCAGGCTGCGCGCCTTCTCGTGGTCGATCTTGGGATCGACCTCGAGCAGCGAGTCGGGCACCTCGGCGAGCTCGGCCGGGAGGTAAGGGCCGAGGATGAAGCGGCCGATCCGGCGCGCCTCGTAGTCGATCGACACGATGCGATACTGCTGGCCGGAGAAGCACGGGTGGACGAGCGTCCCGCTCTCGTCGGGCTCGGAGATCTTCACGGCTCCGACGGTCGCCCCGCAGGCGGCGCGGCCCGAAGCGAGCGTGTTGATGTAGTTGCAGACCTCGTGCTCGCGCGAGGCGTCCGCGAGCAGCGTGCCGTCGTGCGACAGCACGCGCACCGGAATGCCGAAGAGCGTGAAGAAGCTCTGGCAGAGCTCCGCGAGGCCTTCGCGATCGATGAGGTCCTCGAGCTTGACGTCCACCTCGGTGGCCGGGTTGGCGGGATCGGGGCGCTTGTCCGTC
>DATIQP010000238.1:0-1847 GCA_035470765.1 Polyangiaceae bacterium
TCTGGTCATGCGCGTGCTCGCGACCGGCGGCTTCGAGGTGTTCACGATCTCCGACGCCGAGGCCACCCTCCATGGAGCGCACGTCGATCCGCGCGGCACGTTGCTTCTCGTCGGAGAGCGGCCGAGCCGCACGTTCGGGGCGTCGAGCGAAAAGGGCGCTCGCACCGGCATCGTCGTCGAGTACCAGGGTAACCGCATCACCCAGGTCGCCGACGCGCCCAACACCGTTCGCCTGCGAGCCGTCACACGCCTCGCCTCGGGCTCGTTCGCCGCGGTGGGCGACGCTGGCGCGCTCGTCCGCATCGATCGCTCGGGCATCTCGTTCCGCGGCTCGTTGTGCCGAGGCGACCTTCTCGCGATCGCCGCGTCGAGCGACGGTGGCGCCTTCGCCGTCGGCACCGGCGGCCACGCGTTCGCGCTCACGCCCGCGCTCGACTGGCACCTCGAAGCCGTGCAGACCACGGCCGATCTGCTCAGCGTGTACGTCGCGCAGGACGGCACGCCGTGGGCCGGCGCGCACAAAGCTCGCATCGTGCGGCGCACGGGCGACAGCTGGGTTCGCATGTCCGGCGAGCTGGGCATCACCTCGGGGGCCTGCGCGATCTGGGCGGGCCCGCGCGTCGTGCGGGCGCTGTGCGACGACGGGGCGGTGATCGAAGGCCTACTCCCGTAGCATGTCGAGCAGTACCGAAGACTTTCCCCCCGCCCGCGCGTCGAGCGCTCCGCCGCCGCGCGCCGCGGCCCGCGCCATCGGCCACCGGCCGCGCATGAGCCATTTCCTGCGCGTGCTCATGACCCTCACCGCGATCGCGCAAATCGCCCCCGCCTTCGCGGTCGGCCACGTCGCGGCGCGGCTCGGTATGACCCACGGCTGGATCTTGGGCGTGACCGTCTTCGTGGTGGGCACCGGCCTGTTCGTGGGGCGCGCCCGCGCCGGCGCCGCCGACCACCACCGCAGCGCGTGGCTCTCCTGGGGCGTCGACGTCCCCTACTTCGTGCACTGGTGCGCCTCGCTCGGCGCGACGCTCGCGAGCGCCCTCGTGCTGCTCGTTTCCCCGCTCGTCGACCTCGCGCGCGCCGCACCTCTCCACTTCCCCGCCGACGGCGTCGCCGTCGCGTACGGCTGCGCTCTCTTGTTGTGCGGCTACGGCGTCGTCGTGCGGCGGCGATGGTTCGTCACCCGGCGCGTCGAGATCGCCGTCGAAGGCCTCGACGCCGCGTTCGACGGCTACCGCATCGTGCACCTCTCGGATCTGCACATCGGATCGCTGACCCCGAGGTCGTGGGGCATGCGCTGGGTGAGGAGAGCGAACGAGCTCGCCGCCGATCTCGCCGTCGTGACCGGCGACATGGTGACGAGCGGCACCGAGTTCCACGGCGACATCGCCGACGTGCTCGGCGAGCTGCGCGCGAAGGACGGCGTCGTCGTCTCGATGGGCAACCACGACTACTTCGGCGACGGCGAGCCGCTCGTCTCCTTGCTGTCGGCTCGCGGGGTCCGCGTCATGCGCAACGAGGGCGATTTCCTGCGACGCGGCGATCGGAACGTGTATCTCGCGGCCATCGACGACACCTGGACGCGACGCGCCGACCTCGACGCAGCGCTTGCCGGGCGGCCGCCCGCCACCCCCACCATTCTGCTCGCGCACGACCCGGACTCGTTCCGGGCGGCGGCCAAGCGAGGCGTCGACCTCGTGCTGAGCGGACACACGCACGGCGGCCAGATCGCCGTGCCGTTCTTCGCGGCGCACGTCAACCTGAGCAAGCTGTCGCACCACTACCACCTCGGGATCTATCGGCGCGGCAAGAGCACGCTCTACGTCCACCCCGGGCTTGGGACGACCGGG
>DATIQP010000239.1:0-4013 GCA_035470765.1 Polyangiaceae bacterium
TGGACCTGACTGTGGTTCCGGATCGTGGCGAGCTGCGACCCGTTCATCCCGGGGACGAAGCTCATGGGGTTGTTGAAGTAGATCTCGTCGGTCATCCAGCCGTGCGTGTAGTCCGGCTCGAGATCGTAGAACCCGCTCATCGCGATGAGCGTGTCGAACAGGTCAGGCCGACGGAAGAACTGGTTCGCGGCGTGGAAGGCGCCGAAGCTAGCGCCCGTGACACCGATGCGCGCGCCCTCGTCCCTCAGCGCGCGGCGGATGTGCGGCACCACCTCTTCCTCGACGTACCCCGAGTAGAGCGCCTGCCGGCGCGCCTTCTCGGGCACCGAGACGTTCCGGTTCATCCACGCGTGCTCGTTGATGCTGTTGATGACGAAGACGTTCACCCGCCCCGCGAAGATGAGCGGCTCGATGGACTTGATGAGGAAGAAGCGCTCGCAGTCGAGCAGATCGCTCTGCGCCGTCGGGTAGAGGAGCAGCGCGTGGCCGTAGTTTCCGTAGCGGACGATGGGCATGTCCATGCCCAGCCGGGGGCTGTACCAGCCGAAGTGTTCACGCGGGAGGTTGGGGTCGACGAATTGCATGTGAGGGCCACGCAGCATAGCGCACCCACACCGCCTCCGTCTCTGCCTCCGCCTCCGTCTCCGTCTCCGCCTCCGGGGGCCGTCAACAGCTCGGCCGTGAGCGGGACTACGGAAGGTGGAGCACCACGCTCATCGCGCGCTCCTTCGGAACGAAGTGGACCTCGGCGTAGCCGCCGCTCGGGACGTCCACCGCGCCCACGAAGCGCCTCGCCTCGCCGACCAGCACGTAGGCCTGCCGTCCACCGCTCGCTGAGAGCCACTCGGGCTTCGGCCCCACCCGCACGCGGGCATCGCCGATGGCGAACGTCGCCGGCTCGTCGCTCGACACGAGCACGTTGCGATCCGGCAGCCCGGCGCCCGCGGGCCCGGGGCTCACACCCGGATCGCTCGCGCGGTCCACGTCGCCGCCCCACACTTCGTCCGGCAGCAGCAGCGCGTCCTGCGCGTCGCCGGTCGTCGCGGGGGCACGCGATCTCGACTTGGGAGGCGCGACGTCTCCGGCGAGGTGGACGAGCACGGGATCGGTGACGACGAGCGTCTCGGCGAGCCCCTTCTCTTCCTCGTCGGGCACGCCGCGCGCGCGGCCGCCGAGCAGCACCACCGTACGCACGCGCGCGTCCTTCGGGAGAAAGCGCGACAGGCCCCCTCCCTCGGCGTGCGCGCGCCCGACCAGCACGGCGAAGCGCTCGGGCGGCGGGGGATCGTCGTCGTCGATGTTGGCGGGCAGGTGCGCCGCGGCCAGCCCCAGCGCCGAGCTGCGCAGCGAGCGCGCGCAGTGCAGCTCGCGCAGCGACGAGAGCGTCTCGTCGTTCGACAGGCCGGCGTGCAGCTCGGGCGGCATGTCGCACCCCACGATCGGCAGGCTCGCGCCACGCGCGGCCCAGAGCAAGTCGATCAGGGCCGGCGAGTACCCGTACTTCCACGCGGCGTGGTCCAGCCGCTGTTGCCGCTCGCGCAGGCGCCACGAGACGGCGTCGTCGACGGCCCCTCTCGGCGACGCGAACGCGGCGAGGTCCGCGTCGTCGGCGGTCGTGATCCGCGGCGCGTCCTTCCACTTGCCCGACGCGCGGAACTGCTCGACCGCGAGCGCCCACGGGCTCTTCATCCGCACCGCGATGGATCGCACCGCCTCGAGCTGCGCTCGGGAGTCGTGCGTCGTGCCGAAGACGACGAACGCCGGGCGCTTCGGGTCGATCCGCATCCAGGCGTCGAGCGCCGCCGCGATCGCGTCCTCGCCGCCGACGAGCGGAGCGGCGTCGGCACCGAGCGTGCGGAGCGACGCCGCCTCGACGGCGGGCGTGCCCGCGCGAACGGCCTCCTTCGCGACGAGCTGGTCGGCGGCGGCGGCGTCCCGAGGGAGCTCCGGCCAGCCCGGCTCGGCGGGGGCCTTCCAGGCCGATGCGGCCGAAGCGCTCGACGCGTTCGCCGCCGGCGAAGGGCTCGCGTCGCCGCGCGTGCACGCCGAGGCGAGCGCGGCGACCACCACGGGCCGGAGCCACCGCGTCACCATGGCCAGCCATTACACCTGTGTCCTCTCGATTGCCACTCGTGGCCGCACAGCCGCACGAGGCGCGGCGGATCCGGCGAGATCTCGCGGCTTTCGGCGCGGCACGGCGGCTGCACTCGTCTCGGACATGCCGCGCGACACGGCGCGGTCCTTCCCAGGAGACCCCCATGAATTTCGTCCGCGCCTGTTTCTACACGATGACCGCCATCACCTTCGTCGCCAGCGCCGCCACCGCGGACGACGCGACGCCCGCCAGCGACCTCTCCGTCCAGCGCTCGCAGTTCACCGACAAGGTCGAGCAGGGCAAGCCCGTGGCCGGCGCCGACCAGCTCGCGCAGGCCAAGACCGTCACCTACTACGTCGAGGTGAAGAACCCGAAGGACGCGACGCAGATCGTGCTCGTGTGGAAGCTCGACGGCCGCGAGGCGCTCCGGCAGACGCTCGACGTGGGCACCTCGCCCGGCTGGAAGACGTGGGGCTCGGCGGCGACGCGCGGCGCCAAGTCCATCGAGGTCGACGTGCTCGACAAGAGCGGCGCGACCCTCAAGGCCGACACGCTCAGCCTCGCTTCGTGACGAGGACCCGCGCTGCCCACTGCGGGGCAGAGCGCGGGATCCGGAATTCGACTTCTAGTGGAGCTGAGGGGGATCGAACCCCTGACCTCATCCATGCCATGGATGCGCTCTCCCAGCTGAGCTACAGCCCCTTGGGAAGGAGAGAGCCAATACAGCGACTTGGACGGCTTGTCCAGGCCGAGCCTGACCGGGGCTACTTGAAGGTCAGGGTGACGGTCTCGGTCGGGGCCCCGCAGGTGTTGCAATTCACGCAGCCCCAGAAGTTGGCGAAGCCGAAACAGGCCCGCAGCATGTAGCCCGGGCTGGGGCAGTTGGCGCTGTCACACTGCGACGGCGGATCGATCCAGAGCTCGTCGTTGTACCGGTTGCAGTTGGACCAGGTGTGGCCGTTGCAAGTGCCGGTGTACGCCGTGACGTTCTTCAGGGCGGCGGCCATGTTGTTGACCACGGTGGGGTCGGTGCAGGTGATGCCCGTCGTGTCGAGCGAGCCGCTCATCGTCATCGACGTGTAGCCGCTGCCGAGCGAGGCGATGAACGTCTTCCAGTCGCTGCACTGCGCGGTCGGCACCTGGCCCTGGGTGAAGGTCTCGGTGTACGTGACCCCGGTCGTGCAGGCGCCGCCGCCGCAGACCGGCGTCTGCGACGGGCACACGTGGCCGCAGGTGCCGCAGTTGTTCGCGTCGTTGAGGACGTCGACGCACTGGCTCGTGCACCACTGCTTGCCGGTCGAGCAGCAGTGGCCTTGCGTGCACCATTCGGCGTCCGGCTGGCAGGAGGTGGCGCAGTCGCCGCAGTGGTCGTGGAAGTTCTGCACGTCGTAGCAGACGTTGTCCGCGCACGCGGTCATGCCGTTCGGGCAGCTCACGCCGCACTGGCTGTTGGAGCAGGTCGCCGTGCCGAGCGACCAGCCCTGCCCGCCGTCGTAGCCGGCGTCGCCGAACGGGATGCCGGCGTCGGGGTTGTTCGGGCCGGGGGGGAGCGAGCCTGCGTCGCCGACGGCGCACGGGATGTTGCACCCCCCGCAGTTGCTCGGGTCCTTGGTCGTGTCGATGCAGCTGCCGGCGTCGCTGGAGCACTTGACGAGCGGCGGATCGCACTGCGCCTTGCAGGCGCCGTTGGAGCAGACCTGCGAGGAGCTGCAGGCGTTGGTGCAGCTGCCGCAGTGCTTCGGGTCGGTCAAGAGGTCGTACTGCGGACAGCCGGCCGCATCGACGCCGCCGCTGTCACCGACGCTCGCGTCGGGGCCCGTGCTGACGGCGGCCGTGGCGCACGCCCCGATGGCGATGGCCCCACCGGCCAAGGCCCCGATCCACCACTTTCGAAGCATGCGACCTCCCGAAGACCCCT
>DATIQP010000240.1:0-2729 GCA_035470765.1 Polyangiaceae bacterium
CGAGGTCCTGGCCGAGGACGATGGGCGTGAAGGCCTTCCACTGGCCGCCGACGTAGGCGTAGCGCAGGTTGTCCGAACCCACGGCGAAGACGTGGTCCTTGTCCGCGCCCCAGACGGAGAAAAGCGCCCTGCCCTCGGGCACGGCCTGGACGACGGTGAAGGGGCTTCCGCCGTCGGCGGCTCCGTCGCCGGCTCCGTCGGCGGGACCCTCGCGAAAGTCGGCGCACGACGAAGAACCCGACACCGCTCCGAGAGCGAGCGTCGCGGTCGCGAGGGCGATCCGCAGCGGGGCCGAGCGCGTCGTCGTGCTCATTCGCTCTCAGCCTACCAGAGCAGCCCCAGTTGCCGTGCCCTTCCGGCCGTCGGCCCGCGACCGACTCGCAGGGAGGAAGTGCCGGCGTGCTATCTGCACGCCGGCCCTGCGGCGTGACCTCAGAGCGCGCCGTGCAGGATGGTCTCGTCGGAGCCGACGATCCAGAGGTCGGACATGGACGAGCCCCACACGCCGCCGAAGGAGATGCCGTCGATCGGCGACGGCACGGTCGTCACCTCGTTGGCGACCGGGTCGTACAGGCCGATGTGGCTCTGGTCGCCCACGAAGACCACGCGCGTCGACGCGCCCCAGATCCCGTGGATGAACAGGTCGGCGGCGTTCGGCGCGCTCCGATCCTGGAAGAGGTCGAACATCGCGCCGTTGACGATGTCGGCGTCGGGAGGCCCGGAGTTGCCGAGCCAGGTGAGGCCGAGGTAGTTCGTGCCGAAGAAGTAGGTCGTCGGCTTGCTGCCGGGAACGGCGAAGATGGAGCGAAAAGCGCGCGTCTTGTCGACCACCGGATCCAGAGGGACGAAGTTCGGCGGCTCCCAGTGGAAGACGCGGTCGAGACCGGCGGCCAGCGCGAAGTCGTCCGCGCTGCTGCCCGCGAGGCCCCAGAGGACCGGGTCGTCGGAGCCCTGAGGAACGTCGGGGTTGGCCGGGAGCGGGTTGCCCAGGCGCATCGCCCAGGCGGTCGTCCCGTTGGCCTTGCCGTAGAGCATGCCCTTCGGGCCGACCGCGAGCACCACCGTCCCGTCGCCCCACACGCTGTAGAGCGGCGTCGCCGCCAGATACTCGTCGCGCCACGAGACGCCGTCGAAGTGCGAGATGATTCCCTGGCCCGTCGCGCGGATCTCGCCGGCGGCATAGACGTCCGTGGCGGATCTTCCCCAGACGGCGTGAAAGTCGCGCCCGAGCACGACGGGATCCCTGCGGTACCACTGGACGCCGTCGAAGTCGTAGTGCAGGTCGTTCGTCCCGACGGCGAAGACGTGGCTATCGTCCGCGCCCCAGATCGCGAGCAGCGACTCGCTCGACTGGCCCGTCTGGACGACCGCGAACGGGCCGGAGGCGCCGTCGGGCGAGGCGTCGCTCGGGCCGGCGCGGAAGTCCTCGCAGGAAGAAGACGACGCGAGGATCGCCGCGGCGAGCGCGGCGCTCGCGAGCGTCACGCCGAGCCTACCGGAGGATGGGAGCGCCATTGGCGGGCCTCGTCCCGGAGCTCGCGCTCGACGCCGGCGCCGGGACCGCCGTGCCCGCACGCGGGGGGCTGACGCGCGCGTGCTCCGTGGGAGCGGCCGAGCCCGAGGGCGCTGGGGCCGGGGGTGAGGCGGGCGTCGCGCTCGCGGAGCTCGGCGGCGGCGGCGGGGGCGAAGGGGTGGGCTCGACCGAGCTCGTGGGCGCCGCGGGAGACGCCGCTTCGCTCTCGGCCGACCGGCGCACGTGCCCGAGCACGGCGAACGTCAGCGCGGCTGCGGCCACGGCGGCGGCGCCCGCGGCGATCCAGACCCCGCGGCCGCGTCTT
This sequence comes from Polyangiaceae bacterium, assembly GCA_035470765.1. Lineage (GTDB taxonomy): Bacteria > Myxococcota_A > Polyangia > Polyangiales > Polyangiaceae > DASXHD01. The sequence continues at coordinate 1,839 of DATIQP010000240.1, forward strand.
CTCGTGTGCTGCGTGGGATCGGCCTGCACGCTCGACTCGGTCACGCCCCAGGGCACGGGCGTCGCGGTGGTCGTCCGCCGGTTGAGCGACGGAGCCGGGTGCGAGGTCGCGGTCGACGCCACCGAGAGCTCCGGCGGCATGGGCGGAACGCTGGAGCCGCGCTCGCGGGGCGGCTTCGACAGGTTGGCGATGCGCAAGAGGCGAGGCGAGGCGTCCGCGCCGAGGAAGGGCGAGACGCCCTCGGCGAAGGCCAGCACCGTGGGATGCCGAGCCGCGGGCTCGCTCGCGAGGGCGCGCAGGATCACGGCCTCGAGGCCCTCGGGCAGCGTGGCGCCCGCCTCGCGCGGCGTCGGCAGGTTGCCGTGGAGCACCTTGGCGCAGATCTCGGGGAACGTCTCGTGCGCGAACATCGGTTTGCCCACGAGCATTTCCCAGAGGACCATCCCGAGCGACCAGACGTCCGCGCGCGCATCCACGTCGCGCGACGCCCGCAGCTGCTCCGGCGGCATGTAGCCGGGCGAGCCCAGCACGGCATCCGTCGTCGTCATCCCCTGCCCCGCCTCGGCGACCTCGTTGACCTTCGAGATCCCGAAGTCCAGCACCTTCAAGGACGGCTTTCCGTCGGGACCGTCGACCAGGAACAGGTTGCTCGGTTTCAGATCGCGGTGGACGATGCCGAGCGCGTGCGCGCTCGCGAGCGCCTCGCACGCCTGCAGCACGAGCTCGACGGCCTCCTCGACGGGCACCGCTCCGGAGGTGTCGATGCGACGGCCCAGCTCCTGCCCGTCGAGCAGCTCCATCACGATGTAGGGCAGCCCCCCGCGCGGCGTCGCGTGCACGCCCACGTCCAGCGTGCGCACGACGTGCTCGCTGCGCAGCTTGAACCCCGTC
>DATIQP010000241.1:0-5359 GCA_035470765.1 Polyangiaceae bacterium
CCGCTCCGGGGCCGAGACAGGTTTGCTATAGAGGGTGCATGCAGGGGAGCACCCGAACCCGACCGCTCAACTGGTTCGTTCGGGGCGGCACGCTCGCCACGCCGGACGGAAGGACCCACGTCATCGACGTCGACCCGGTGATCGTGGGGCGCGAAGCCGGGGCCAGCCTCGTCCTCGAGGACCCGGAGGTGAGCGCGGTCCACTGCGAGCTGCGCGCCACCAACGAGGGCGTCTTGCTCCGAGACCTCGGCAGCACCAACGGCACGTTCGTCGGCGGGCTGCGCGTGCACGAGGTCACCATCACCTTGCGGGCCGAGGTCCTCGTCGGTCAGACCCGGCTCGTCGTGGAGCCGGCGGCCAAGCAGCGCGTGGACGTGGGTTTCAGCGACCGCTTCGGCAGCCTCGTCGGCGCGTCGCCGCGCATGCGCCGCGTCTTCTCGGTGCTGGAGAAGGTCGCGCCGACCGCGCTGAGCGTCCTCATCCTGGGCGAGACCGGCACCGGCAAGGAGGGCGTCGCCAAGGCGATCCACGAGGCGAGCCCGCGCAAGGACCAGCCGTTCGTCATCGTCGACTGCGGCTCGATCCCCGAGACGCTCGCGGAAAGCATCCTGTTCGGGCACGAGAAGGGCGCATTCACGGGCGCGGTGGAGCGACGCAAGGGCGCGCTCGCCGAAGCAGACGGCGGCACGCTGTTCCTCGACGAGCTCGGCGAGCTTCCGCTCGATCTGCAGCCGAAGCTGCTCCGCGCGCTCTCGGAGAAGCAAGTGAAGCGCGTGGGCAGCCCGACCTTCGAGCCCATCGACGTGCGCGTGCTCGCCGCCACGCGCCGCGATCTCGGCGCCGAGATGAACGCGGGGCGCTTCCGTTCGGATCTGTTCTTCCGCATCGCGCAGGTCCGCGTCGAGCTGCCGCCGCTGCGGGAGCGCGCGAGCGATCTGCCTCTGCTGGTCGAGGACATCTGTCGGCGCGTCGGCCGCGGCGACCACGCCCAGACCGTGCTGCACTGGGTCGAACAGCGGATGAGCACCCACGACTGGCCAGGCAACGTCCGCGAGCTCGTCAACGTCGCCTCGGTCGCCGCCACGCTCGCGGACAGGCCGGAGGACATCGACGACGTCCTCACGCTCACGCGCGAGCCATCGAGGGCCGCCGTCTCCGAGTCCGCCGCGGCAACCGGCGCGACGAGCGGCTTCGCCGAATCCAAGCGCCAGGCCATCGGCGCCTTCGAGCGCGAGTACTTCACCTTGCTCGCGCGACGGGCGAAGGGCAACGTCAGCGAAATGGCCCGCCAGAGCGGGATGGAACGGCACCACGTGCGCGCCTATCTGCGCAAGTATGGAATCGACAGGAGTTAAGTGAGCGTTCGCGATTCGCGAACGCGAAGCAAGGGGGGAGCCGCCGAATTCACTTCGGCGGCGCGGGGGATGAGCATCCCCCGGCGCGGTTCGGCTTAGCCCGAATCGCGCACGGCAATTCAGAACGCCCAGACGCCGCCCGAGGCGGTGACGCGCACGGACTTCTTCCCGAGCAGGTACCACCCCACGAGCACCGCGGTGGTGACGGCGAAGGCGGCGGGCACCGCCCAGCTCGCGTAGGCGAGCGTGCGCGCGCCGTCGTAGGCGTCGACCTCGGTCTGCGTCGTCGGGTACGGCGGCGCGTAGCGATCATGGATGGCGACTGCGTTGGCGTAGGCGCCCGCGGTGAACACGCCGCCGAGCAGCGTCGCCGCGCCCGCCGCCCACAGCCAGCCGACCCCGAAAGGATGGACCACCCGATCTTTCGTCGCGGGCAGCGCCTCCCGCGGCGGTGCGATGGTCAGGGGCCGAAGAGGAGGAGGCTCGGGCGGCGCCACGTCCACCACCTCGCCCGCCTGGGCGTCGACTCGCTCGTGGCGCTCGTCCGCCGTGCCGGGCGCGAAGACGACGTCGTGGGAACCCGGCGCGACGTAGGCCACGAAGCCGGAGATGCGCGGCTCGTCTCCGTCGATACGCACGGAAACCGGCGGGATCGCGCCCGCTACGCGAATGCGCCCGCGCGTCTTGGCAAGCTCGTCGAGGCGGGCGCGCGCCTGGGTCGCGTCGTGCGCAACGAGCGGGCCTAGCTCCTCGCCCGCCTTCTGCCGCGCAGCGACCTCCACGAGGAAGCTCTCGTACCTCTCGGCCGCGCGCGTGGCGTCACCGACCACCTCGTAGGCGCGCGCCAGGTTGTAGCCGACGCGGTAGCCTCGCGCTGGACCGAGGTCGCGGTAGAGGGGCTCCCAGAACGACAGCGCTCCGGCCACGTCCCCCTCCTCGTAGTGATCGAGCCCCTGCTTGAAGCGCTCGCGGTACCCGGCGAGGTTCGTCTCCTCCTGCGCGCGCGCCGGCGTCACGGGCAGCGCCAGAGAGAGCGCAAGCGCCGCGAGGACGGCGCGATCAAATCGGGTCTGGGTCCACATCGATCGGCGGCGGGTGAGCCGCGGCGCTGGCCTGCGGCGCGGCGACCACGGGCAGCTTCGGCGCGAGCGGCGCCGGCTGGGGGCGATGATGCACCGCCGTCGCGGTGGCGGCGCTCGGCTGGGCCTGCGGAGCGGACGGCGCGGCGATCGCGCTGGCCGCCGGCGCCACCGCAGCGGACGGCGCCGCGTGCGCGGCAGGCGAGGCCGACGCCGCCGTGGGTGCGGGCGCCGGAGATCTCTTGGCGATCGACAGCACCGCGAGCGTCGCGAGGCTTGCGCCCGCGAGGCCGTAGAGCCAGGGCGAAGCGCGCGCGGCTCGCGCCGGGCTCGCAGGCGCGATGACGCCGCCAGGCTCGCTGCTCTTGGGATCCGGCTCGTGGGAGTCGACGGCCAGCGCCTCGTCCAGACGCCTGCGCTTGGCCGCGGCCTCACCTGGGAAGGCGGCCGCGAGGGTCGCCGTGAGGGCGCGCTTCGGCGACTCGCCCGCGAGCCGGCGGAGCTCCTTGGCGACGTCGAGCGCGGTCGCGGGACGCGCGGCGGGGTCCTTGGCCACGAGCCGCCGCTGGAGCTCGCAGAGCTCGGCAGGGGCGGTGGGTGCCACGTCGACCAGCGAGGGCGGCTCGGCGAGGGCGAGCTGTCGCAAGAAGTCGACGTCGGTCTCGCCCGGCCACATCCGCCGTCCGGCGAGCAACTCGAAGAGGATGGCCCCGACGCCGTAGAGGTCGCTGCGGCGGTCGAGCGGATCGCCGCTCGCCTGCTCGGGGGACATGTAGGCGGTCTTGCCCTTCACCTCGCCCGTCTTCGTCAGCTGTACGACGCCCTGGAGCTTGGCCACCCCGAAGTCGAGGAGCTTCACCTCCCCTTCGTACGAGAGCATGACGTTGTGCGGCGAGACGTCGCGGTGCACGACCCCGAGCGCCGCACCGCCCACGTCCCGGAGCTCGTGCGCGGCGTGGAGCCCCTCGCACAGCTCGGCGAGGATGTGGGCGCACACCGGCGCCGGGAGCGAACGACGCCGTTCCAGCAAGCTCGCGAGCGTCTCGCCCTCGACGTACTCCATCGCGAACAGCAGCTCGCCGTCGTGCTCGCCGTACGCGAGCGCGTGGACGACGTTCTTGTGGTCGAGCAAGGCGGCGAGCCTCGCCTCGCGAAGGAACATCGCGACGTGCCGCCGGTCCTTGACGTGGGGCAGGAGGCGCTTGAGCGCGACGACGCGGACGCCAGCCACGCCGTGCTCGGCCGCCACCTCGACCGATCCCATCCCGCCGCGCCCGATGACGAAGAGCGGCTCGAAGCGGTCGAGCAGCCTCTTGCTCGGCGACAGGCTGTCTCGGGCGCCCTCGGTCATGGCCCCTCAGTGTAGCCGAAACCGGGGCGAAAGCGCCCGGACGTGGTAGGAAGGTCGGGTGCGGCCGTGTTGACCACGAGGGCCAGGGGTCTGCTGGGGGGTACAGCGGCCGCGCTCGGCCTGGCCGCAGCCTGGGCGTGCCTGCCGGAGCTGTCGGTTGCGGTGGTGCCGACGACCACCTGCGGCGACGGCGTCGTCGATCTCTCGCAGGGTGAAGCGTGCGACCCCGGCGACGCAGGCAGCGCGGGGTGCACGGCGAGCTGCCAGCTCTCGTGCGAGGGCGGAGCGATCGACCCCACGACCGACCACTGCTACTTCTGGGCACCCGGAGTCCAGCTCAAGGACAACGGCGTCTCCGAGTGCAAGGCGCGCGGCGCTCACGTGGTGCACTTCGCGAGCCTCCAGGAGCTTCAGCTCGTCATCGCGAAATGCAAGGGCCTCCCCGGCGCCCCGGACGCCGGCGCGACATGGTTGGCACTCGAAAAGGCGGGCATGCCGATCGACGGCGGCGTCCAGACGTACACGGCATCCACCGGCTACGAGCTCGACCTGCCCGGCTGGTCGGCTGCGTGCCCCGGGTGCTTCGCCTCGATCGACGGCGGCGGCGACCTCCCCAACGTCTCCCCCGGCGGCTCGTGCGTCTTCTGGCCGCGGGGGATCGATCAGAGCTGGTTCCAGAGCGCCTGCGACTTGACGAGCGGAGCGCTGCCCGTCCTCTGCGAGCGCGAGCCGCAGGGCAGCTACTCCCGGCCGTGCGCGGACGCGAGCGGCACGTGCATCGAGGTGCGCTTCACGAAGGGCAAGAAGTACTACGTGCTCGAGACGACGCCGTCGACCTTCGACAGCGCGGCGGCCTCGTGCGCCGATCGCGGCCCGAACGCGCGGCTCGCCACGTTCGGCGCGCCCGAGGAGCGCGAGGCCGTGGCGGGCGAGATCGCGCGCTGGATGCCGGCCGGCGACGTGTGGATCGGCCTCTTGTTCGACGAGGACGCGGGCGCGTGGAGCTGGATCGACGGGACGCCCGCGCCGGGGTCCTACCCGACGCCGTGGGGTGACGGCGAGCCGGACGGCGGCGCGGGAGCGCGCGGCGTGCTGCGCCTCGCGCCCGGCGCGTACGACACCAAGCTCGCGCATGTGCAGCCCGACGCGACCGTCCTCTTGCCCTACCTCTGCGAGATACCGATGTAGCCGGCTCGCTCGCGCGCCGGCGATCAAGCTGGAGGCGTGCGGGTCGACGAGCCGACCGGCGTCGACGTGTCGACGTAGACGTCGCCGTTGCACACGTTGACCGCGTAGTGGCGGAGCGGGGTCACCGCGGGCCCGACGATGACGTTGCCGTTGCCGTCGAAGCGCGAGCCGTGGCACGCGCAGAACGTCGACCCGTTGCTCGCCGGCGGGTCGACGAGGCAGCCCTGGTGCGTGCAGATTGCGGAAAACGCGAAGAAGCCGATGCTGTCCTGCGCGACGATGAGCTGGCCGACCAGCTTCCACGTGCCCGCGGGGAACGTCGTCTCCGCGCCCACGCGCTTGCCCAGCGAGGGGTCGCACGTCGCGGCGGCTTCGCCGTCGTCTCC
>DATIQP010000242.1:0-16576 GCA_035470765.1 Polyangiaceae bacterium
CGCGCTCGATCTGTTGCCGGTGCTGCCGGAGATCAACGCGCTGCAGAGCGGCATGCGCAAGAAATCCGCGGCGTACATCGCCGAGGCCGAGAAGGCCGGGCACTCCGAGGACGTCTGCACGTACGTGAAGTGCGACATCGGCATGCTCAAGAGCGGCAACATCGGTCCGACGGGCGAGAAGCTGCCGGAGCCGGATCTGCTCCTGCTCTCGTACACGGGCTGCTTCACCTTCATGAAGTGGTTCGAGCTGCTCAAGCAGGAGTACGACTGCCCCGTCGTGATGCTGCACGTGCCGTATCAGACGGACGGCATCGTCACTCCCGAGATGCGCAAGTACGTCGTCGAGCAGCTCGAACGCGACGTCATCCCGGCGCTCGAGAAGGTGGCCGGCAAGAAGCTCGACATGAACGAGCTCGCGCGGCGTCTCGAGTACTCGCGCAAGGCCGAAGAGGACCTGGTCGCGGTGTGGGAGTCGGCGCGTCACCGGCCCTCGCCCATCGACGGGTATTTCGGCGGCGTCTACTACGTCGGCCCCATCTTCTCCTCGTTCCGCGGCTCCGAGGACGCGGCGCTCTACTACTCCGAGCTGCGCGAGGAGGTGGAGGAGCGCATCCGGCAGAAGAAGGGCCCGGTCACGCCGGACGGCGACATGCCGGAGGAGAAGTACCGGCTCGTGGTCGAGGGGCCTCCCAACTGGACGTCGTTCTACGACTTCTGGCGCATGTTCAGCCGCGAGGGCGCCGTCGTCACCGCGAGCACCTACACGCGCGTCGGCGGCCTCTACGACACGGGCTTCCGCCACGACCCGTCGCGCCCGATCGAGACGCTCGCCGAATACTGCATGGGTTGCTACACGAACCTCGGCCTGCCGACGCGCGTGAAGCTGCTCGAGCGCTACATCCGCGACTACCAGGCCGACGGCTTCCTCATCAACAGCGTCAAGTCGTGCAACTCGTTCAGCGTCGGGCAGCTCCTGATGCTGCGCCAGCTCGAGGAGCGCACGGGCGTGCCGGGTGGCTTCATCGAGTCGGATCTCGTCGACCCGCGCTACTTCGGCAAGGCCAACATCGAGAACCGCATCCAGAGCTTCATCCAGGTGCTCGACGCGCGCCGGCGCCAAGGCGGGCCTCTCCCCCCGTCGCGTGAGCCTCGCCGCATCGGGCTGCCCGTCGTCGGAGGTGGGCAATGAGGTGCGTGATCGGCATCGACCTCGGGTCGACGACCACCAAGGCGGTGATGCTCGACGAGCGCGGAGAGATGCTCGGCCGCGGCATCACCAACAGCCGCAGCAACTACGAGGTGGCGTGCGCGGTGGCGCGCATCGAGGCCCACACGGCGGCGCGCTTCGACATGCTCGCGCGCCGGCTCGCGGGCGACGACGTGGCGCTCGCGTGGCTCGGCCCGCTCCGCGAGACGTTCAAGCTCGAGCTGTATCTCGGCGAGCTCGCGGACCTGCGCGAGACCATCGAGCGGCACCTCGCCGCTTACACGCGCCCGGACGGCGCGGCGGTTCGCGCGGCGACCCACACGGTCCTCGACGCGATGCGCGACGACGCGCCGGACCTCTTCACCGAAGGCGCGCCGCGCAAGAGCGACTTCTTCCGCGACATCGCCGGCGCGGCGTTCGTCGCGGAGGCCGAGCGGCTGTGCAAGGGCAACGACGTGGCGTTCGAGCCGCTCGTCGGGCAGTACGACCGGGCCATCCTCGAGGTGGAGACCCGCATGCGCCCGCGCGACACGCGCGCGCTGCTGAAGCGAGCCGTCGGCCGCCTGTCGACCAACGGAGTGCCCGGCGTGCGCGAGCGCCTCGCCGCGGCCATCGACGCCGCGACCGGCGAGCCCATCGAGGAGATCGTGGTCGTCGGCACGGGCTACGGCCGCCAGACGCTGCCCTTCCCGAAGGAGGCCGTGCGCAGCGAGATCCTCTGCCACGGGCGCGGCGCTCACCGCGTCTTCCCCGGCACGCGCACTGTGCTCGACATCGGCGGGCAGGACACCAAGGCCATCCAGGTCGACGAGCACGGCGTCGTCACGTCGTTCCAGATGAACGACCGCTGCGCCGCGGGCTGCGGGCGCTACCTCGGCTACATCGCCGACGAGCTCAACCTCGGCCTTCACGAGCTCGGACCGCTCGCGCTCCAGGCCAAGAAGGTGCTCAAGGTCAACTCGACGTGCACGGTCTTCGCGGGCGCCGAGCTTCGCGAGCGGCTCTCGCTCGGCCAGCGCCGCGAGGACATCCTCGCCGGCCTGCACCGCGCCATCATGCTCCGCGCCATGTCCCTGATCGCGCGCAGCGGCGGCGTGCGCAGCGAGTTCACGTTCACGGGCGGCGTCTGCAACAACGCCATGGCCACCAAGATCCTGCGCGAGCTCGTCGACGAGAACTACGGCAAGGACATCGTCCTCAACATCCACCCGGACTCGATCTACATGGGCGCGCTCGGCGGAGCGCTCTTCGCGCTCGACGATCTCCGCGAACAGCGCGTGCCGCCGCTCCCTGCCTTCATCACGGAATCTCGATCGGAGGTCTCGGCATGAGTCATCTTTCCGCAGGCATCGACGCAGGGTCGAGCGCCATCAAGGTCGCCGTCACGCGCAGCAACGCGGGCAGCGACGTCGAGCTCCTCGCGACCAGCGTCCAGCGCATCCGCCGGCGCAACGTCTTCGACGTGGTGAAGGCCGCGTTCGACGAGGCGGTCGCGCGCGCCGGCGTGTCGCCCGACGCGTTCTGCTATGTCGCGAGCACCGGCGACGTCGACGCGGTGACGTTCGCGACAGGGCACTTCTACGGGATGACCACGCACGCGCGCGGCGCGCTGCACCTCATCCCGGAGGCCCGCTCGGCGCTCGACATGGGCGCCCTGCACGCCAAGGCCATCAAGATGGACGAGCGGGGCAAGGTGCTCGGCCACCGCATGACGAGCCAGTGCGCGAGCGGCACCGGGCAGTTCCTCGAGAACATCGCGCGCTACCTGGGCGTGCCGCTCGAGGACGTGGGCCGGCTGTCGCGCGAGTCGACGCTCGCCGAGGAGGTCTCGAGCGTGTGCGCGGTGCTCGCCGAGACCGACGTCATCAACATGGTGAGCCGCGGCTTCTCGACCGGCGACATCCTGCGAGGCATCCACCTGAGCATCGCGGGGCGCCTGGTGCGCCTGCTCCGCTCGGCGGGGGCCGAGGGGACCGTCGCCCTCACCGGCGGCCTCGCGCTCGACGACGGGCTCGTGCACTGTTTGACCGAGCTTCTCGACAAGGAGAAGGATCAGGTCAAAGGGAAGAAGAAGCCTCTGGGGGCGCTCGTCGTGAAGAGTCACCCGCTCTCGCTCCACGCCGGCGCGATCGGCGCGGCGATCGTCGGGGCGTACCGGTACGACCAGCTGCAGAAGCGGCGCGGGGACACCGGGGTCCACGCCACCGCGTGAAGGGAGGACGTCCATGCAGACCACCCATACCCGAGCGACGGACGCGGTCGTGCGGCCGCTCACCAAGCAAGACCTCGACGCCGTGGTCGCGCTCGATCGGCGCATCACCGGCGCGCCTCGACGAGGCTACTTCCAGCGGCGCCTCGACGCCGCGCTCCGCTGGCCCAAGCGACACCTTCAGGTCGCGGCGTGGCGCGACGGCACGCTCGTCGGCTTCGTCCTCGCGCGTCGCGCCGGCGGAGAGTACGGGCGCCCGGAAGCGTTCGTCGTCCTCGAGGCCGTGGGCGTGGATCCGAGCACCCAGCACAAGGGCGTGGGCCAGAAGCTCGTCGCGGCGCTCGCCGAGCTCATGCGAGACCGCGACGTCCACCGCCTCGTCACGCAGGTGGACTGGCACAACCACGAGATGATGCGGTTCGTCGACGGCGCGGGCTTCGCCCTCGAGCCGAGGCTGCTGCTCGCGCGCGACGTCCGTCGAATGCCGCTGCCGCCCACCGACGAGGAGATCGAGAAGGTGCCGCCGATCGTACGGGTCATGCGCGAGGAGGACTTCGATCAGGTCGCGCGCATCGATCAGCAGATCACCGGCGACGACCGCGCCGACTACCTTCGCCGGAAGTTCGACGAGGCGCTCGCCGAGTCGCCCATCCGTGTCTCGCTCGTCGCCGAGGACGACGGCTTCGTCGTCGCCTTCGCCATGGCGCGCATCGACGTCGGCGACTTCGGGCACGTCGAGCCGACCGCCTCGCTCGACACCATCGGCGTCAACCCCGGCGTCGCGCACCGCGGCTTCGCCCGCGCCACGCTCGGGCAGATGGTCGACAACCTCGCCGCGCTCCACGTCGAGCGCCTCGAGACCGAGATCGCGCACGACGCGTTCGACCTCGCCCGCTTCCTGTACCAGTTCGGCTTCACGCCGAGCCAGCGCCTGTCGTTCGGCAAGCGCGCCTGAGCTCGGCGCGCGCCGCTACTTCACGCCGCCCTTGGGCCGCGCCTCGGGCGTGAGGTCCATGTTCTTCCAGTAAAAGTCGTTCTTCTTGCCGCTCGCGTCGGCGAAGCCGACCATCTGCATCTCCGCCTCGATGCCGGTCGCGCCGTCGGGGACGTCCTTCTTCTTCACGCAGGAGAAGTTGATGGTGGCCTTCTCGCCGGGGTTCAACTGGCCGGCGAAGATGTTGCCCGAGCACGTGTGGAACGCGTGCGTCTTCTCGGAGCCCTCGACGGCCTCCTTCACGTCGATCTGCTTGCCGGCCTTGTCGTAGAAGTAGACGCCGATCTTGCCGTAGAGGATCGGCAGCTTCGACGTGTTCTGCACCTTGAACGACGGCGCGCCGCTCGCGTCGGCCTTGCCGTTCCACGCGACGCTCATCATCCGCTCTTTGCCCTTCGCCTCGCACGGCTTGCCGAAGCTGCCGGTGCCGGTCGACCCCGCAGGGCAGTCGTGGTGCGGCTCGGGCGCGGCGCTCGCGCTGGGCGCGGCCGCGACGCTCGCGGACGGCGTGGGCGCGGGGGCGGCCGCCGAGGCGCTGGCGCTGGCGGCAGGGGCGCTGCTCTTGCTGTCTTCCTTGGAACAACCGAATCCGAGGACCACCCCGGCGATGACGACCCCCGCAAGCCACGTGCTCCGCATGAAACCTCCGTTCGAGGGCGCGATGCTACCCGAGCTCGGGCTTCCCTACGGCCGAATTTGTTTTGCGTGCGAACTATTCGTGCGCTACGGGGTCACGCCATGGGGCAAGGGAAGCTGGTGGGGTTGCTGATCGTCGTGTGGGTCAGCGCGTGCGGGACGGGCGGACCTGCTGCCCCGGGGTACGACGCCGCCGCGTCGACGGATGCGAGCACGGGCGACGCTCCTGCGACCCTCGACGCGAGCCCGACGAGCGACTCGGCGACGGTGTTCGACGCGGCCCTGCCGCCTTGCGCGAGCGACGAGACCTACTCGGTCCCTCCGACGAACCTCGCAGGCTGGTCGCCCGTCTTCTCGCAGACCGGCGCCCTCACGCTGACGCACGACCAGGGCCACAGCCACGACGATCAGCACGGCCCGCTCGGCTTCTGCGCGGCCAACGTACCTGGCGGCAAGCGCTACCTCGCGCTCGTCTCGGCTCGCTTCGAGACCGATCAACAAGACCAGAACTTCACGAGCAGCAGTCACTGCGTCGTCGACTACGAGGCGCCGGACCCGACGTTCCAGCAGCTCGGCATGTGCTTCTCGGGCGGCAACCACAACATCTACGTCGAGGTGCGCGACGAGAGCGACAAGCGCGTCGTCGCGGGCTTCGAGGTCTTCTACGGCGGCACTGTCGACCCGGTCGCCGACCAGGGCAAGCCCGCGAACGAGTTCCCCATGAACTACCCGATGGCCGGCCACCAGGACCAGCGCTACGGAGTACGTGCAACCTACACTCATCCGGTCGACGGCCCGCTCGCGAGCGACGCGGTCGCGAACATGCGGCTGCCCATCAACCACCACGTGAACTATCTGCTCACCTTCCAGGTGAAGACCAAGCCGTGAGTCGCGTCGCCGTGGCGTGAGCGGCCCACGAGAAAGGTTCACCTAGGCAGTGCGCGACGCCGCGGCGGTTTGCACGACCACGCGGGGCATGCGCGCGCCAGCTCGGCGCACGCGCGGCGACGCACATCGCCAACGGCTTTTTTGTTGTCGAGTCGCAGGGGCACGGCAGTTGCTGATCGCCATAAGTGGCTCGAACACATGCGCGAGCCAAGGAGCGTCGCGATGAACACTCAAAAGTTCAGCAAGAGCATGACGGGACCCGACTGCGTAGAGCCGAGCTCGTCGAGGGTGGGTTGGGCCGCGTTCGTCGCGCTTTCCGGGCTCGTCGTCGCGTCCGCGGGTTGCTCGCAGGCTCAGGCGGCCGAGTCCCAGGACCAGCAGCTGAGCGCGACGTCGCCGAGCACGCTCGCCAGCGACGTCCACCACATCGGGGCGATCGCCGGCATCTACTACGAGCGCACGATCTGGAACAAGGACGCCTCCGGCAACGACGTGCTGCCGAGCCCGAACGACGACGCGGTGATGCTCGGGAGCGACGGCTCGTTGAACGGCTTCAACGGCACGCAGAACGCCGTCGCGTTCCCGCTGTTCCCGACGAACAGCGCCGGCACGCTCGGCTCCTGGCGGGCCGTCGGCAACGGGAAGATCGAGATCAAGTTCTTCCGAATGCTCACGGCACCGCAGGGCTGGATTGGCAATCCCTCGACGCCGACGTCGGAGTACTTCAGCGATGGGTCGCCGCTGCTCCCGACCCAGTTCTTCGGCTACGTGGCCGGACACGTCGACGGGACGCTCCAGGGTGGAGTCATCACGGGCACCGTGCACATCGACACGTTCTCGAACATCGCCATCTTCTGCGACAAGCTGGACGGTGTCCTGGGCAACGCCAGCCCGGCGGTGCCTTGCAAGGTGCGCTCGGCGGACGGGAATCTCACGATGACCGCCTTCGACCCTGCCAAGGGTCCGCCCGCGAGCGTGTTCGCGGTCCCGAGCCCGCTCTGAGTGCCGGGCCCACGCCGAGCGGTAAGACGCCGACCGCGGGGTCCGCGCCGGGGTTCCGGCGCGCCCGCGGTCACGGCCACGGTGGCGCGATCGGGGGCTTCGTGTCGTCTTGCACGCAGCTGAACATGTCGAAGAAGAGGAAGGTGAACGCCAGCCTCGGCGCACGCGTTGGGGATCGCCACCGTCGCCTCGCGCCGCCACTTTCCGATCTGGACGACGAGGGGAATGCTCGCGCCCACAGCGGCGCCTGACACGCCTGGCACGTGACGCCGTCGGCGATGGGCGTTCGCATGGATCCACTCTCTACACCAGACCGCTCCTCGGGCGCTCGGCGCCGAGGCTCGTGCGAGCGGCGCCGGTGCTCGATGTGCACGTGTCTTCCTCGTCGTGCGCAGGAGCACGCTCGTCGCAGGCGGCCGACTCCGCGCTCGTCGGCGAGGCTCGCGCCGACGACTGATCGGCCAAATGCAGAGCTCGCGCTCGACCACGCCGTCGCCGCCCGCGTCGTGGTAGGTGGGACGCTCCGCACCTTGACCACGCACGTCGCCGGCCTGAGCTTCAGGGTAAGTTGATGAGTGCTGCCGATCCCCCTCCGGCTATCCTGGTGGTTGACGACCATCCAGCGAACCTGCTGGCGATGGAGGCCGTCCTCGAGCCACTGGGCTACCGGGTCGTCACGGCCACCTCGGGCGGGGAGGCGCTGAAGCGCCTCGACGAGGACCACGACTACGTCCTCATCGTCATGGATGTCTTCATGCCCGTCCTCGACGGGTACACCACCGTGGAGCGCATCCGACAGCGCGAACGATGCCGGGACATCCCCGTCATCTTCCTCACCGCCGTTTACAACCAGCCGGAGCACACCTATCGCGGCTACGCCCTCGGTGCCGTCGACTACATTTCCAAGCCGTTCGACCCGGAGGTGCTGCGCGGGAAGATCCGCGCGCTCGTCCTGCTGTACACCCGTGGCGAGCGTGCCGAGCGGGAGCGCAGTCAGCACGCGGAGCGCATGAGGGACCTGTTCCTCGGCGCCATGAGTCACGACCTGCGCAACCCGCTGAGCGCGATCCGCCTCGGAGCGCAGATGATTCTCCGCGACGCCGACTGCGCTCGCGCCAGCCACGCGTCCCACGCGAGGAGGATCGAGCAAGCGTCGCGACGGATGCAAGGCATCATCGACGATCTCCTCGATCTGACGCGCGGGCAGTTCGCGGGCGGCGTCCCGGTGTCGGTGCAGCCGACGGACCTCGCCGAGGTCTGCCGCGCGGTCGTCGACGAATTCCGGGTCGCGCGGGAGGGCCAAGAGGTGCGCCTGGAGTCTCCGCGCGACCTCGTCGGGCTCTGGGATCGCGATCGACTCGGACGCGTCGTGTCCAACCTCGTCGGCAACGCGATGGAGCACGGCGAGGAAGGGAGCATCCGGGTTCGCTTGGAGGATCAGGACGAACGCGCCGTCCTCGAGGTTCACAACGGAGGCGCGCCCATCGACCCGGCCACGCTCCCGACGATCTTCGAGCCCTTCTGGCGAGGCGACGGCGGCGGCAGCGGGCTCGGACTGGGCCTCTACATCGTGCGAGAGATCGTGCGCGCGCACGGCGGAACCGTGCGCGTGACCTCGACGGCCGACGCCGGGACCACGTTCACCGTCACGCTTCCGAAGAGGCTCGCCGACTTCGCAGAATCGGCGAAGCCACTCTCCGACTGACGCAGAACGCGGGCGCGGCGTCTCCGAGGATCCGGCTACGCCGTGCGGCCCCCGCTGGCCCGGCGAGACGCGAGGCCGCGTCGGGTAGGCTGGGGAAGTTCCCTACATGCTTGGCCCGGCACCGGCTGCGCCCCACGCAACGAACGGTGTCGGCGTTTCGCCAAAAAGCGCCACGGTCCACGCGTGACCCTGAGCGTACTCGGTCACTTACGCGCGGATGCACGCTTCTTGCTTTTCGTCTGGCGTGCTGTTCCAGGCGCCCCACTCGCTCCCGTTGACCGACGAAGACGCGCGGCTCCGAGAGGCCTGCGCGCGGGTCGGCACGACGCTGCGCAACAAGTGGCACCTCGACTCGCTCATCGCCGTCGGCGGGATGGGCGCGGTGTACGAAGCGACACATCGCAACGGCATGCGCGGCGCGCTGAAGATCCTCGAGCCGCACCTGGGCCGGATCGCCGCGTGCCGAAAGCGATTCCTCCGCGAAGGCAAGCTCGCCAACCGCGTGCAACACGTCGGCGCCGTGCGCGTGATCGACGACGACGAGGCCGAGGACGGGGCCGCCTATTTGGTCATGGAGCTGCTCGAGGGCGCGACGCTCGACCAGCTCGCGCAGTGCGCGGGCGGCAAGCTCGACGCCGCGTCGGTCGTCGGATACGGGCTGCAGATCCTCGACACGCTCGTCGAGGCCGAGGCCCGCGGGATCGTCCACAGGGACATCAAGCCCGAGAACCTGTTTCTCACCCGCGACGGCGTCGTCAAGGTGCTCGACTTCGGTATCGCCGGCATGGTCTCCGGGGACGGCCGCTCGACTGTGACGCGCGCGGGCGAGACGATCGGGACGCCCGCGTTCATGGCGCCGGAGCAGGCGCGCGGGCGGTGGGAGCTCGTCGATCACCAGAGCGATGTGTACGGTCTCGGCGCCACGCTCTTCACGCTCATGACCGGCAAGCTCGTGCACGACAGCGCCGGCACGGCGGCCGAGTTGCTCGTGCTCGCCGTCACCCAGGATCCCCCATCGCTCCGGCTCGTCATGCCCGACGCGCCCGAGGCGCTCGTGCGAGCGATCGACGGCGCGCTCCGGCCCGAGAAATCGCAGCGCTGGCCGAACGCCGTGGCGATGCGCGCGGTGCTCCAGGAAGCTTACGCCGCCATCACCAACGCGACTGGCCGTCCGGCATCGGGCTCCCTGGCGCCCGTGTCGCCGTTCTCCGAGCGTGTGCACCTCGCGACCACGCGGGGCGTGCGCCTGCGAAGTCCCGCGTGGCCGCTGCTCGCGTTCCTGGCCGTCTTGGTCGCGAGCGGGAGCTTCGCCGTTTCGGTCGTCGTGCCGCGCGAGCTGGCTGCGGGCGCCGTGGAAGAGCAGCCCGCTCCGCCGCCGCCCGCCTCGCTCTCGATGCCGAACGCTCGCGCGAGCGCGCCGGCGGCATCCGTCTCGGCGCCGGCCAAGCCGCGACGCTACGATCCCATCTACGACCGCAGGCACTAGACCATGCTGCGCGTCTTCGTCTCCGTGGCGTCCGCTCTCGTGCTATCGGCCGCCTGGGCACGCGCCGAGGACCCCGCGGCCGCAGAGGTCCTCTTCCGCGAAGGTCGCAGCGCCGCGGAGGCGGGCGACTACGCCGCTGCCTGCCCCAAGTTCGAGGAGAGCTACCGCCTCGACCCCGCGCCGGGCACCCTCCTCAACCTCGGCGACTGCGAGGAGAACCGAGGCCAGCTCGCGCGCGCGTGGCAACACTTCCGGCGCCTCGACGATCAGCTCCCTCCCACCGACGTGCGCAAGCCGCTCGCGGCGGCGCGCGCGCACGCCCTCGAGCTGCGGACGCCGAAGCTTCGCATCGTGATGACCTCGAGCGTCGCCGCGACGCTGGTCCGCGACGACGTCCCACTCGGCGCCGCGAGCCTGGGCACCAAGCTGCCCGTCGATCCCGGCCGCCACGTGGTCGTGGTCACCTCGGCCGGCCGTCGCGACCGGCGCTACGAGATCTCGCTCGCCGCGGGCGACGACAAGGAGCTCTGGGTGTCGGTCGGAGAGCCGCTGCCTCGCGCGGCGTTCTCCAGCGGGTTGCCATTCGTGGGCGGCTCGAGGAGCGGCGGCGGGGAGGGCAGCGAGGGCGGCGGACGGCGCACGGCCGCCTTCGTCCTCGGAGGCCTCGGGTTCTCGGCCCTCGTGCCGGGAGCGATCTTCGCCGGGCTCGCCCTCTCGGACATGACAGGCCGTCCCTCGACGGACCAGCTCCGCGAGGCGCAGGCGTTCGCGATCGCCGCGGACGTGACCCTCGGCGCCGGCGTCATCCTGGTGGGCACCGCGCTCGTCCTCGTCCTGAGCGCGCCCCAGCACCACGCGAGGCGATCGGCGAGCGCCCTCCCGTGGTCGATTCGTTTCTGAAAGCGGAGTGGCGCGACCGCTGGTACGCCCCGCCGTTCGCACCGCACTGACGATCAGACCGGCGCGCCGAGACTCCGCAGAAGCCTCGCGACGCTCGGCTTTTCCCCCTCACCCCCCCAGCCCCGCGCGCCGCAGCGCCCGCGTCACCAGCACCCCCACCATCTGCTTGCGCCACGCGACGTCCGCGTCCACGTTCGGCAGCGGGTTGCACTCCTTGCGCGCCATCGCGCCGATCGCCTCGCTCGAGACCTCCGCCGGGCGCTTGCCCACCGCGAAATCGTGCGCGCTCTTCACCACGCGCGGGCGAGCGGCCAGCGCCGAGACCACGAGCTCCAGCGCGGAGACGCGCTCGCCGGCGACGTCCACGCGCGCGGCGACCGACAGGATTGGAAAATCGATGGCCCCGCGCCGGCGCAGCTTCTCGTACGCGCTCGCGCTCCCCTCCCGCACGGGCACGCGCACCGCGACGACGATCTCGCCGGGCTCGCGCACGGTGTTGGCGATGCCGTCGGCGGTGTAGAACTCGCCCGCGGCGAGCGTCCGCAACCCGCGCGGCCCCGCGAGGTCGATCGTCGCGCCGAGCGCGATGAGCATCGGCGCGCTGTCGTTGCTCGCCGCCGCGACGCACTTCTGCCCGCCCGCGACGACGTGGCACACAGAGCCGTCCTTCTTCAGGCAGAAGCCGAGCGCCTGCCGCCAGAAGTAGGTCTGGTTGTAGTAGCGGCAGCGCGTGTCCAGGCACAGGTTGCCGCCGAGGGTGCCCATCTTGCGGTGCTGCGGGCCGCCCACCGCGCCCGCGGCCTCGGCTAGACCGGCGGCCTTCTCGCGGACGAGCGCGTGGCTGGCGACCACGTCGAGCGTCGTCATGGCGCCGATGCGGATCGCGCCTTTGTCGGTGCGCACGCCGCGCAGCGAGGCGACGCGCGCGAGCGAGACGAGGTGGCGCGGCGCGAGTAGACCGCGCTTCATGTTGGGCAGGATGTCGGTGCCGCCCGCGACGAGCGACGCGTCGGGACCGAAGCTCGAGAGCAGCGTCACCGCTTCCTCGAGCGTCGCCGGCGAGTGCATCTTGAAGGGCGGCAGCGCGAGCATCGCTACTTGCCGCCCTTCTTCTGGAGGGCTGCGAGGACGCGGCCGGGCGTGAACGGGAGCCGGTCGAGGCGGATCCCGACGGCGTCGTAGATGGCGTTGGCGACGGCGGGGATGCTCGAGTGCAGCGGCCCCTCGCCGGCCTCCTTCGCGCCGAGCGGCCCCTCCGGATCGTTCGACTCGACGATGAACGAAGCCACGTCGGGCACGTCGAGGCTCGTCGGGATGCGGTAGTCGAGCAGGTTCGGGCCGAGGTGCAGGCCGCGCCCGTCGATCGCGTGCTCTTCGAGCAGCGCCTCGGCGACGCCCATGTAGACGCTGCCCTCGATCTGACCGACGACGAGCGACGGGCAGATCGCCTTGCCGCAGTCGTGCGCGCACCACACCTTCATCACTTCGACGAAGCCCGTCTCGACGTCGACCTTCACCTCGGCGATGTGCGCGGTGAACGAGTACGCGGGCGAGGCGCCGATCGTGCCGCCGCGGTACGGGCCGCCGAGGCCGGGCGGCGACTTGTAGTAGCCGACGGCGCCGAGCGTACCGAACTTCGCCTCCGCGAGGCGGATGACCTCGTCGACGGGGATCGCTCGCTCCTCCTGCCCCCGCGCGCACAGGAACCCGCGAGAGACGAAGACGTCCTTCGGCGAGACCTCGAGCTTCTCGGCGGCCGCGGCGACGAGCTTGCCCCTCACCTCGCGCGCGGCCATCACGCACGCGTTGCCGTTCATGAACGTGCCGCGCGACGAGTACGCGCCGAGGTCCACCGGGCAGAGATCGCTGTCCGCGGAGACGACGCGGATGCAGCCGAGGTCGAGGCCGAGCTCCTCGGCGACGATGGTGGCGAGCATGGTGTCGGTGCCCTGGCCGATCTCGCTGGCGCCGTTGAAGATGGTGACGACGCCGGAGCGATCGACCTTGAGCTGCACCGCGCTCTGCGGCATCTCGTTCGGGTAGATCGGGTAGTTGGTACCGGAGATGTAGGCGCTCGCGGCGACGCCGAGCCCGCGGCCGAAGCCGAGCTTGCCGCGGCGCTCCTTCCAGCCCGACGCGGCCTCCACCTTCTCGAGGCACTCGAGGAAGCCGTTCGAGGTGACGCGCATGCCGTTGACCGTCGTCGTGTTTGCGGAGACGGCGTTGCGCCGGCGCAACTCGATCGGATCCATGCCGATCTTCTCGGCGATCTTGTCGAGGGTGATCTCGAAGGCGAACCGCGGCTGCACGCTGCCGTGGCCGCGCTTGGGCCCGCACGGCGGCTTGGTGGTGAAGTAGCGGGTCGACGAGAAGCGGTAGTTGGGCGCGAAGCTCGGCAGCGTGAGGAGCTGACCGGAGTAGTAGGTCGTGACGAGACCGAACGACGAGTACGCGCCGCCGTCGATGTCGGTGCGCGCGTCGACGCCAGTGAGCTTGCCTTCCTTGGAGGCGCCGACCTTGTAGTGCATGCGCATCGGGTGGCGGCCGCGGTGGACGTAGAACTCCTCTTCTCGCGTGAGGAGGATCTTCACCGGGCGGCCGGTGATCATCGCCAGCTTGGCGACGACCATCTCGTGGCCGAACGGTTCGCTCTTGCCGCCGAAGGCGCCGCCGACCGGCGGCTGGATGACGCGGATGCGAGCGGGCGACATCTGCAGCACGCGCGAGAGCTCACGGTGCAGGTAGTGCGGCACCTGCGTCGCCGACCAGACGGTGAGCAGCCCGTCGCCGTCGAAGCGCGCCATCGCGCAGTGCGGCTCGATGGGCGCGTGCGCCGTGCCCTCGAAGAAGTAATCGCCCTCGACGACCACGTCCGACGAGGCGAGCGCCGCGTCCACGTCGCCGAAGGCCAGATCGACGACCTTGCTGACGTTGTCCTTGCCCGTCGCGCCAAGGCCGATTTCCGGGCGATCGCGCGCGGTGTCGAGGTCGAGCACGGCGGGCAGCGGCTCGTAGACGACCTTGATCGCGTCGCACGCGGCGGCCGCCGTGCGCTCGTCGACCGCGGCCACGGCCGCGACGCCGTCGCCGACGAAGCGCGCCACGTCGTTGACGAGCGCGTGCTCGTCCGGCGTCCACGGGATGATGCCGAAGCGCACCGGAAACTCGGCGCCGGTCACGACGGCGGCGACGCCGGGCATGGCGCGCGCGGCCGAGGCGTCGATGGCCTTGATGCGCGCGTGCGGGTGCGGCGAGCGCAGCATCTTGGCGTGCAGCATGCGCGGGAGCTTGAGGTCGTCGGTGTAGCGCACCTCGCCGCGCACGCGCTTGACGAGGTCGCCGCGGCGGCCTGGCTTGCCGACGGGGCCGCTAGATTGCGCGCTCATTTGCGCCTCGTGGGGTGAGGCGGCAGCGGCGCGGGCGACCACTCGTCGCCGGGAAGCGGCGGGGCGGGCTCGTGGTGGGTCGACGGGTCGGCGGCGAGGGCGATCGCGTCGACGATCGGCCCGTAGCCGGTGCACCGGCACAGGTTCCCGCTGATCGCACGGCGGATCGTGTCGCGGGTCGGGCGCGGCTCGCGCATGAGCAGGCCCTTGGCGGTCATGAGCATGCCGCTCGTGCAGAAGCCGCACTGGCCCGCGCCGAGGCGATCGAAGGCGTCGAGCAGCGGGTCCATCGCCGGCGCGCCGTTGAGCGACTCCACCGTCGTCACGTCGTGGCCCTCGCACGAGAGCGCGAGCGTGAGGCACGCGAGCACCGGCTCGCCCTCGAGCAGCACGGTGCACGCGCCGCACTCGCCCTCGTCGCAGCCCTGCTTGCTGCCCACGAGATCGAGGTCGTAGCGGAGCATCTCGAGCAGCGTCCGGCTCGGGCGCACGGCGAGCGTGGTCTCGTCGCCGTTGACGCGCAGCGAGAGCGGCACGAGCGGCTCCTCGGGCGGGGGCGCGCGCCGCGAGCTGTCGATGGCGTCGAGCGCGGTGCGCGAGTAGACCGCGACGAGCGACGCGGGCACCTCGTGACGTACGCCGAGCGCGGCGAGCTGGGCCACGAGGTGCTCCATCGGCACGTTGCCGGTCCGCTCGCCGAGGCCGCCCGCGGTGCCGTGGACGCCGTCGACGCCCGCGAAGGCGGCCGCCATGGCGTTGCCGAGCGCGAGGCCGCGATCGTTGTGGCCGTGCCAGTCCAGCTTCACGCCCTTGCCGCCGATCTCGTCGAGCTTGTTCCGCGCGAAGCGCACCAGCGCCGCGGCGCCGCTCGGATCGGCGTGGCCGACGGTGTCGCAGAGGCACACGCGCGCAACGCCGCAGTCGAGGGCGGCCTTGAACATCTCGCCGAGCACGTCCGGCTGGGTGCGCGTCGTGTCCTCCAGCACCAGGCAGAACGGGAGCCCGTGGCGGCGCGCCGTCTCGCCCGCGGTCTTCACGCGCTCGAGGAGCCACGCGAGCGACCAGCTCTCGACGACGCTGCGGATCGGCGAGCTGCCGATGAACGAGTAGACGTCGACCGTGATGCCGGCGCGCTGGCTCACCTCGGCGATCGCGTTGACGTCCCCCTCGGTGGTGCGCCCCGCCCCGGTCGGCCGGATGGGAAGGCCCGCGGTGGAGATCTCCTTGGCGAGGGCGATCGCATCGCTCGTCGCGCGAGGGCCGGCGGCTGGCAACCCCACCGACATCGCGTCGACGCCGATCGACGCCATCGCGTGCAGGATCGCGAGCTTGGACTCGAGCGGCGGATCCATGGCCGACGGGCTCTGCAAACCGTCACGCAGCGTCTCGTCGACGACGTCGAGGCGTCGCCCTTTCCAGGCGCGCTCTTCCGCGTGGTTCCAGTCGTGCATCGGCGGCAGTAGAGGTTAGCTTCCCCTGAGGAAAAATCGATCACCATGATCAACGCCATCATCGTCGCCGCCGGCGCCGGGACGCGACTCGGACAGCCCAAGGCGCGCCTGTTGATCCACGGCGTCCCGCTGGCGCTTCTCCACGTCCGGCGGGCGCGCGAGGCGGGGTGCGGGCGGATCGTGGTCGTGACGCGGCGCGCCGATCGGGAGTGGGTGGGGCGCGAAGCGGAGGTGGCGGTGTCGGAAGAGCCGGAGCAGGCGGGGTCGCTGGGGGTGGGGGTGGCGGGGATGTTCGGAGGCGGGGGCGGAGACGGAGACGGAGGCGGAGACTGGGTGTTGGTGACGCCGGTGGATGCCTTGCCGGCTCGGAGCGAGACGATCGCCCGGCTTTTTGCGGCGATCGGGGAGGGGGTCGACGCCGTGACCCCGGTCGTGGGCGGCAAGGGCGGGCACCCCGTCCTTCTGCGGGCGAGCGTGTTGCGGCGCGCCTACGCGGGGGCTGCGCCGCCGCTGCGGGACGTACTGCACGGGCTCGGGGCCCGGCGGCTGCGGGTGGAGGTCGACGACCCGGACGTCGTCACCAACCTGGACACGCCGGCCGACGTCCTGGCCGCGACCGGCGCCGAGCCCGTGTTTCTGCCCCTTTGACAAGCGGACCGGTTTCCATCATTCTCCGCCGCCCCAAAGCGGGACGAGGACGTACGGAGAGCAA